>CBDTVS010000001.1:0-34819 GCA_965364245.1 uncultured Gammaproteobacteria bacterium
TCGGCCAGCAGCCGGTCGGCGTAGCGCACCAGCAGCGGGGTCAACGCCATGCTCAGCGCCACCACCAGGATCGCGCGTTGGAACAGCAGGGCCTCTAGCAGTCCGGCGTGATAGGCGACGCCGAACAGCACGAAGCCGAACTCGCCGCCCTGGGCCATGAACAGCGCCACCGCCTTGGCCGACGCGCCGCGCAGCCCGGCGGCCAGCGCCAGCGGCCAGAGGATCACCGCCTTGACCACCAGCAGGACGACTAGCCAGAGCACCACCTGGGGCAGATCGTCTACCAGGCCGCCGAAGTCGATCACCATGCCCACCGACATGAAGAACAGGCCGAGCAGCAGGCCGCGGAACGGCAGGATGTCGGCCACCACCTGGTGGCGGTACTCCGAATCGGCGATCAGCAGCCCGGCGATGAACGCACCCATCGCCATCGACAGGCCGGCCTCCTCCATGATCAGCGCGGTGCCGAGCACCAGCAGCAGAGCCGAGGCGGTGAACACCTCGCTGTTGCGGCTGGAGGCCACGTGGCGGAACAGCGGTCCGAGCAGGTAGCGTCCAGCGAGCAGTACAGCACCGAAGATGGCCGCCGACTCGAGCAGCGCGACGCCGACGTTGAGGCCGAGCTGGCGCTCGGGGTCGCCGAGCAACGGCACCAGCGCCAGCAGCGGCACCACGGCCAGGTCCTGCAGCAGCAGGATCGCGAACGACAGCCGGCCGTGGTGGCTGGCCAGTTCGTTGCGTTCGGCGAGCACCTGCAGCACGAACGCGGTCGAGGAGAGCGCCAGCGCAGAACCGAGCAGCAACGGCACCGGTGGAGGCAGGCCGGCCAGGCGGCCGAGGCCGGTCAGCACGAGCGTCGTGATCAGCACCTGCGCGAGGCCGAAGCCGAACACCTGCTTGCGCATGCGCCACAGGCGCGAGGGTTTCAACTCGATGCCGATCAGGAACAGCAGGAAGACGATGCCGAACTCGGCGAGGTGCTGGATCGCCTCGACGTCGGTAATCAGGCCCAGACCCCACGGCCCGATCAGCACCCCGGCGGCGAGGAAGCCGAGCACGCTGCCGAGGCCCAGGCGCTGGAAGACCGGCACCAGGACTACGGCGCTAGCGAGCAGGATCAGGATCTCGAGGAGGGGGCTGGGATTCACACGACGGCTCCATCTCTTCGTCCGATTCTAACGCGCCCTGCAACTGACGTGGCGCGTTGCAAATCCCCCCATGCTGGCCAACACTTCGCGGACGCAAGAGAGGGTATGACATGACCGACAACCTGATTCTGCTCGGCGGTGGCGATACTGGCACGGTGCAGCTCGACGCTGGCATGGCCAACCGGCACGGCCTGGTCGCCGGCGCCACCGGCACGGGCAAGACCGTGACCCTACAGGTGCTCGCCGAGGGTTTTTCGCGCATCGGCGTCCCGGTGTTCCTCGCCGACGTCAAGGGCGACCTCTCGGGGCTCGCCGAACCGGCCCGCCCGCACCCGAAGATCGACGAGCGCGTCACCCGGATCGGCATCGACGACTACCGTGCCGAGGGCAGCCCGACGCTGTTCTGGGATCTCGCCGGCGCCAAGGGTCACCCGATTCGTGCCACCGTCTCGGAGCTCGGACCGCTGCTGCTGTCGAACCTGTTCGAGCTCAACGAGACGCAGAGCGGCATCCTCTATGCGGCCTTCCGCATCGCCGATGACCAGGGGCTGCTGCTGCTTGACCTCAAGGACCTGCGCGCGTTGCTCAACTGGATGGGTGAGAACGCCAAGACGCTGCGCTCCGCGTACGGCAACATCTCGACGGCCAGCCTCGGCGCCATCCAGCGCCGCCTGCTGGTACTCGAGCAGGAGGGCGGCGCCGATTTTCTCGCCGAGCCGGCGGTGCAGCTGGGCGACCTGATGCAGCGCGACTTCTCGGGGCGCGGGGTGATCAGCCTGCTCGACGTCAGCCGCCTGGTGCACGAGGCGCCGCGCCTCTACGCGACGTTCCTGCTGTGGCTGCTCTCGGAGCTGTTCGAAAACCTGCCGGAGGTCGGCGACGCCGACCGCCCGAAGCTGGTGTTCTTCTTCGACGAGGCGCACCTGCTGTTCAACGGCGCACCGAAGGCGCTGGTCGACAAGATCGAGCAGGTGGTGCGCCTGATCCGCTCCAAGGGGGTTGGCGTCTTCTTCGTCACCCAGAGCCCACTCGATCTGCCCGACGCGGTGCTCGGCCAGCTCGGCATGAAGATCCAGCACGCGCTGCGTGCCTTCACGCCGAAGGACCGCAAGGCGATCCGCGCGGTCGCCGACAGCTTTCCCGACAACCCGGCGCTCGACACGCGAACGCTGCTGACCGAACTCGGTGTCGGCGAGGCGCTGGTTTCGGTGCTCGACACCAAGGGGCGGCCGACGCCGGTGCAGAGAACGCTGCTCTGCCCACCGCGTTCGCGGATCGGGCCGCTGACCGACAGCGAACGCAGTGACCTGCTGGCGCGGTCGCCACTGGCAGGGCGCTACGACAAGGCCGTCGACCGCGAATCGGCGCACGAGCTGCTGACCGCCCGCGCGCGGGAATCCCTCGCCGCGGAGCAGGCCGCCGAATCGGCTAAATCGAGGACGCCTGCGCGACGGACGTCGAATCGCCAGTCCTACGCCGAGGCGGCGATCAAGAGCGCGGTGCGCTCGGTCAGCAGCACCGTCGGTCGCTCCCTTGGGCGCCAGATCGTCCGCGGGCTGCTCGGTGGCCTGTTCGGCGGACAGCGGCGCTGAGGCACCGCTGACATGACGGAGGACCTCGTCTCACGCGCGCGCGTCTACGGCACCCATGCCCACCGGCGCATCGACCAGCAGCGCAAGTACACCCATCAGCCCTACGAGGTGCACCTCAAGGCGGTGTCGCAACTGCTCGGCGAGGTGACCGACGACCCGGCCATGATCGCCGCGGCCTGGCTGCACGACACCGTCGAGGACACCGAGGCGACCCTCGAGGACATCCGTAGCGAGTTCGGCGACCGTGTCGCGCAGCTGGTTGGCGAGCTCACCGACGTCAGCAAGCCGAGCGACGGCAACCGCGCGGTGCGCAAGGCGATCGACCGCGCCCACCTGGCCGGCGCGTCGCCCGACGCGAAGACGGTCAAGCTCGCCGACCTGATCGACAACTGCCGCGACATCTGCACCCACGACAAGGGGTTCTGCAGGGTCTACCTCGGCGAGATGGCTGCGCTGCTCGGCGTGCTCGGCGACGGCGACCCGGTGCTGCTCGAGCGCGCGAAGAAGACCTGGCGCAAGCACGCGGCCGCTGTTGGCCTGCCTGCCGAGCTGCTCGAGGACGACACCGCACACGGCATGCCCGTGGCGCCGGCCCTGGCCAACCGCGTGCCGCGGCTGTTCATCGACGCGTTCACCGCCGAGGCCGTCGCCGAGCCGTTGACCTCGTTCGATGCCGAGCGGCGCGCACTGGCCGTGGCCGAGCAGTTCGCCAGCCGCCCGCGCACCGTGATCGGCATCCGCCGCGACGGGCGCATCGCCGGCTACGCTCTGCTCGCCGACCTGGTGCAGGGCACTTGCGGCGCCCACCTGCGCACGTTCCATCCCGGCCAGCTGCTGTCGGCCAGCGCGCCGTTCGCCGACGTCATCCAGGTGCTGACCCGCCACAAGCAGGCGTTCGTCGAGGGGTTCGGTCAGGTCGGCGGCATCATCACCCGGCGCGACATGCAGAAGCCGGTGGTGCGCATGTGGCTGTTCGGCATCATCACGCTGACCGAGATGCGCCTGACCCAGCTGGTGCGCGAGCGTTTTCCCGAGTCGACCTGGAGCGGGCTGATGACACCATCACGCCTGACCAAGGCCCAGGCGCTGAAGGCCGAGCGCGAGCGTCTCGGTCAGCAGCTGGAGCTGATCGACTGCCTGCAGCTCGGTGACAAGGCGCGCATCGTCATCAGTGATCCGACGCTGCTCGACCAGTTCGGTTTCGAATCGCGTGGCGCGGCGAAGCAGGTGATCAAGGAGTTCGAGTCGCTGCGCAACCACCTCGCGCACGCGCAGGACATCGTCAGTCACCACTGGGCGCAGATCGCGCGTATGGCGCGACGGCTCGAGATGCAGTACGAACCTCCCGCCACCTAAAGTCGACCCGGCCCGGCGACTGAGCCGGGGATACGCCAGATAATCAGGAAATCCATAGACGAGGAGAGATGATGCACGCCGCACCAACCACCATGACTGGATTCGCCGCCATGTTGATCTTTACGTTGCTGACCGGCGTCCCGGTCGCGGGCCTGGCAGGCGAGGGTGGCATGGCCACGCTCGAGGGCCGGGTCTTCTACCGTGAGCGCATCGCGCTGCCGCCGAACGCCGAGATCAGCGTGCAGCTCGAGGACGTGGCGCGCGCCGACGCCCCGGCCATCGTCATCGCCAAGACAAGCTTCGGTCCCAAGGGCGGGCCGCCATGGGACTTCACGCTCGCCTACGACCCGCTGCAGCGCGATGCGCGCGGTCGCTACGTGATGCGTGCACGCATCGAGGTCGACGGCCGGCTCTGGTTCACCAACACCGATTCGATCCCGGCCTTCGACGGCGACGGGACGGTGCAGGTGCTGGTGCGTCGGGTCGGCAGCGACCGTCCGGCCGTGACGCCCGCCGCGCGTCCACTGGTCGGCACCCGCTGGGTGCTGGTCGAGATCGACGGTCAGCCCGCTGGCTCGGGCGCGGACGGGCGTCCGGCCGATTTCCAGCTCGACGAGACGGGGCAGGCGGCCGGCTTCGGCGGCTGCAACCGCTTCGGTGGCGGCGTGACCGTCGAGGACGATCGCCTGGTCTTCGGGCCGATGATGTCGACGATGATGGCGTGCGCCGAGGCCGAGCGGGTCGAACAGGCCTACCTCGCCAAGCTGGTTGGTCCTGTGCGCTACAGCATCAGCGGCGATGACCTGGTGCTCTACGGCGGCGACGACTCGCGGCCGGTGCTGCGCTTCCGCGCCGAGTAGACGTCAGTACATCACGCGTTGGGCGGCGCTCCTACAGGGGATCACCATGTTGTAGGAGCGGCCCCCAGGCCGCGATTCGACAGACGCTCAGTCGTCGCTCTCGCCCGGCTTGTAGAGCGCCTCGCGACCGAGTCGCTCGAGACAGATCTCGGCACTCCACGGGAACATCAGCGCGCCGCAGCGCGCGTCGCGGTACATGCGCTCCAGCGGCAGGCTCTTGAGCATCGAGCGGCCGCCGCCGGGGCGGATCGCCAGCCGACAGATGTCGACCACGCCCTCCATGACCGTGTACTGCGCCGCGTAGGCGCGCTGGCGTGCCGCGTGCGACGGGTCGGGCCCGAACTCGCCGATCGCACGCAACCAGAGTGCACGCATCTGTTCGAGCTGCAGCGCCATCTGCGCCACGGTCTGCTGCTTGACCGGGTGCATGCGCGACGGGCGCGTGCCCGGCACCTCGCCGCGCAGGTAGGCGACGGTGAAGTCGTAGGCGCCCTGCGCGACGCCCATGTAGGTCGCGCTGAGCGTCATGAACATGTGCGGCACGTGGCGCGCGGCGAGGTGGTAGGTGCCGCGCGGCATCAGCTGCGCCTCGTCGGGCACGAACACGTCCTTGAGCAGAAGCGTGCGCGACACCGTGCCGCGCATGCCGAGCGGATCCCAGTCGCCGACCACCGAGAAGCCCTCGGTGCCGTCGGGGACCGCGATGTAGAGTGTGTTCTCGCGGCTGGCGTCGATGCCCTCCTCGGTGGCGAGGATGCCGTAGTGCGTCGCGGCGCCCGACAGCGAGGCGAAGATCTTGCGCCCGTTGAGCAGCCAGCCGCCCTCGACCTTGCGCGCGCTGGTGCCGAACGGCGCCTTGCCCGACGCGGCCATGTTGCCCTCGGAGAAGGTCTGCGCGTAGAGCGCGCCGTCGTTGACGATGTTGGCGTAGTGCAGCGTGCGCAGCTGCTCGAGCTCCTCGCGCTGTTCGTCGCTGAGCCCGAGGGCGTCGAGCATGTCGCCGATCCATAGCGTCGTGCTGGCGTGCATGTTGAAGCTCAACGCCGTCGCGCCGCAGCCTCGGGCCAGTTCGGCCGAGACCATCATGTAGGTCGCGTAGTCGTGGCCGGGACCGCCGAAACGGGTCGGCACGCACATCACGTGGATGCCCGAGTCGCGCAGGTCGGCGTAGTTCTCGTGCGGGTTGCGCGCCTCGCGGTCGATCTCCTCGGCGCGGGGTGCCAGGCGCTCGTCGGCGAGTGTGGCGGCGAGGTCGACGATGGCGCGACGGCTCTCATCCAGGGGCAGGTCGGCGTAGCGTTCGGCAGCGGACATCACGCGGCGTCTCCTTGGCTCTCGACCCCGGCGAGGAAGTCGAGCAGTAGCGGGTTGAGTCGTTCGGGGCACTCGAGACCGAGCCAGTGACCGGTGCCTTCTAGCACCTCGAGGCGCGCGCCGGGCAGCGCGTCGCACAGGCGGCGCATCCCCTCAAGCGGCGCCATCGGGTCCATGTCGCCACCGACCAGCAGCGCCGGCACGTGCAGCCCCGGCAGGCGCTCGAGCACGTCGAAGGTGGCGAGCATGCCGAGCGCGGCGCGGTAGGTCGCCTCCGGCACCGCGGCGAGCGCGGCGTACGCCAGGTCGCGGTGCGCAGGGTCGACCGGTCCGGCGAACAGCCGCGGCAGCGCGTCGTCGGCGATGTCTGCCATGGCCCGGCCGGCGTCCAGCGGCGCCAGGCGCTCGGCGACGAATCGCTGCTGCCAACTCCCGCCCGGCGGGCCGAAGCGGCCGCTCGCCGCGAGCAGCACCAGCGAGCGCACCCGTTCGGGGTGGGCGAGGGCAAACTCCTGCGCGACCATGGCGCCCAGCGAGTGACCGACGAGGTGCGCAGCGTCGAGACCGTGCGCGTCGAGCAGGGCGGCCAGCGCGTCGCTGACCGCGGCGAAGGTCATCTCCGGCAGCGGGGCCGAGCGGCCGTAGCCGGGCATCTCCCAGGCCAACACGCGGTGGCGAGCGGAGAGGGCGTCGAGCTGCGGCCGCCACGATTCGGCGTTGCCGCCGAGGCCGTGCAGCAGCACGACCGCGGTCCCGTGGCTGCCCGCGCGCAGCGCGAACGGCACGTCGTTCACGCGAGCTCGCCCTGCAGTTTGCCGTTGACCACGATCATCTCGTCGTCGAGGCTGACGCTGCAGCCGCGCATCGGCAGGTCGAAGTGGCCGGCGGTGTGGCGTCCGGCGGTCTCGTTGGCGCCGGTCGAGTAGAGGAAGTTGCCGGCGAACGCGCGCAGCTCGGTGCCGTTGGTGTCGGCCTTGTCGTAGAAGGCGAGCGCCTCCCAGCGCGCGGCCGGGTTCATGCCCCAGCCGACGTGCGACACGGCATAGGCGTCGCGATCGTCCCATGCGGCGATGTAGCTGCGGAACAGCTCGGCGTCGAGGCCGTCGCCGTCGATGCCGATGATGTAGTCGTCGAGGATCTCGAGCCGCACCGGGCTCTCGACGTAGCGCTTGAAGGTGAGGTTGACGTCGCCCGGCGCGAGCACCAGCGTGCCGCGCACGCTGCCCTGCTCGGGGAAACAGAGGCAGAGCCCGGCCGGCCAGTGCGCGACCTGCCCCGGGCGGTCGGCGTAGCCCCATGCGGCACCGAGGGGTGCCGACGAGACGTCGATGACGAGATCGGTGCCGGCCGGCGACGTGACCTGCATGACGTTCGCGGCCTTGAGCTTGCGCAACCCGAGCTTGACCTTGTCGGTCAGCTCCGGATCGGGCAGCAGCCGTTCAAGCGCATCGGGGTGCTCGTTGCTGACCATCAGCACCCGCGCGCCGTCGGCCAGCACGCGCGGCAGCTCGGCCGCGTGCAGCAGACCCTCGAGGGTCAGGTCGACGACCAGTTCGCTCGCGGCCAGCGCCGCGATCGCCGCGTCCTGGCCGGCCAGCGCCTGGCTCGCGCCGGTGGAGCGGACCGGAACCGGGGCGGTCTGGCGTGGGGTCGGGACTGTGACCCGGCACCAGTTGGCGCCGAGACGCTCGAGGGCGAGTTCGGCGAGCACGACGTTGAGGTCACGCGACTGGGTCTCGGCGAGCAGCGCGACGCGCGTGCCGGGTTCGACCTTGCTCAGTTCGAACACCCTGGTGAAGGTGTCGATCCACTTGCCTTCGATGCGGTCGCTGGACATCGCTGCGGTTCCTTGCCGGCACCGGCAGATGGGTCTGTTGCCGATACTAGCAGCGCGTCGGGATGAGCTGATTGACCCGCCGCAACGTCTGGGTGTCAGCGCCTCATCAACGCCTTGACGCGCATCTGCAGCTCTTCTGGTGTGAAGGGTTTATGCAGGTAGTCGCTCACCCCGTAGCTTTCGAGCAGTTCGCTGGTCTCGGTGTCGTTTTCCCTGAGTAATAACAGGAACGGCAGGCCGGCCCAGGTGAAGGACGCGCGCAGCTGTCGCAGTAACGGCCTGGTCTCTACTCCGGGCATGTCCACGTCGAGGACCAGCAGGCTGATGTTGCTCTCGCGTTGCAATACGTCGATCGCCTCATCGTGACTGGTCGCCACCTGCAGCTTCAGGCCGATGTTATCTAGAGTCTCACGCAGGCTCTCCGCGTCGTCGGGACTCCCGGCCAGGGTAAGAACGTCTGGGAGATCGGTCTTGCGGACACGCGTATCCGTCGCCATCGGTGGTAACGAGGTGATCGCGTGATCGTGGGCGAGACACAACTCACGCCAGAAGCGCCCGCCCAGCACGCGTGACGCCTCGTCGGGCGTGGTGGCCCCGGAAACGATCCAGTCCGAGGTCAGCGCGGTCATCGACCGCCCGGTACCGGAGATCGCCTCGCGGAGTGTGGCCAAATCGGTGTGGCCGTTGACCAGCACCTCGCGCAGTTCGTCGCCAACCTCGATGATCTCGGCTATCGGAAGCCGTCCCTGATAGCCGGTGTAGTCGCACTCCGGACAGCCGGTGGCCAATGCCCCGACCGACGCTCCGGTGATCTCTGCGAACAGCAGCGAGGCGTCATCCAGATTCTCGTTAGCTTTGCGCTTGCAGGCAGGGCAGAGCTTTCGCAGCAGACGTTGCGCACTGACGCCGATCACGCTGTCGGCAACCAGGGCCGCCGGCACGTCCAGGTCGAGAAGACGTGGGATCGCGGTCAGAGCGTCGTTGGTGTGCAGCGTTGACAGCACCAGGTGGCCGGTCAGTGCGGCCTGGACCGCGATGTCGGCCGTTTCCGCGTCGCGGATCTCGCCGACCAGGACGACGTCGGGATCCTGGCGCAGGATCGAACGCAGGGCGCTCGCGAACGTCAGACCGGCTGCAGGATTCACCTCGACCTGCGAGATGCCGACGATCTCCTGTTCCACCGGGTTTTCGATGGTGATGATGTTGATGCCCGTCTGGTTCAGACGATCGAGGAGTGCATAGAGCGTCGTGGTCTTGCCCGAGCCGGTCGGTCCGGTAACCAGGAAGATGCCGGAGGTGTGCTGGATGATGCGCAGCATCGCGGCCAATTCGGCCGGTGGAAATTCGAGACCCTCCAGTGTCACGCCCTCACCCTGTTCATGCAGGCGTGCGACCAGTCGTTCACCACCGCGGCAGGGCAGGGTCGAGATGCGCAATTCGATTTCGCGGCCCTGGTAGGTCGTTGCGAGTTGCCCGTCCTGCGGCTTGCGGTCGTTGCTCGGGTCCATGCCGCTAACGGCCTTGATCTGGCGTACCAGGGCATGGAACACGGCGGAGGGCAGGGTGGCGATACGCTGTAGAACCCCGTCGACCCGGCAGCGGATCACGCCGCCACCGGCGAACGGCTGCACGTGGACGTCGGAAGCGCCACGCTCGACCCCGAGCCGCAGAATCTGCCTTCCGAGCACGTCTGCTGCGTTCTCCTTATCGTCTGCCGCGGGTGCCGTCTGATCCTCCATATCCAGGATGAGCAGGCGCTCGGTCTGCTTGCGCAGCGCACGGCTGTAGTTGGCCGTAATGAAGTTGTCGATGGACACCGGCGCGGCCAGATGGGTGACGATGTTTCGCGCAGAGGCTGCCCTGAGCTGTTCCAGCGCTTCCTCGTTGAACGGGTTGCTGATGGCGACGATCAGGCTGTTGCCGTCCTCGGCGATGGGCAGAGCGTGGTACTTGCGCGCCATCGATTCCGGTACGAGGCGTGTGACGAACGGTTTCGCGCTATCCAAGTCGGCGTGGGGAATGCCGTAGTGGTTGGCGACCGCCTCCGTGAGTTCGTCGTCGGTGATCTTCAGGATGTGGGTCAGCTGGTGCCACGCCTCCTGGGCGTTCTGGCCCAGGTGGACGCCATAGAGTGCCGTGTGCTGATCGGGAAACGTCTCCTGAACGGCGAGACGCAGCCAGCGCAGGCTCTCGCGTGATTCGGGTTGTTGATCTTCCGTGTTCACCGCGGGAGGACTTCGACGGGGCCTGGACCTGACGCGTCGGCCTGCAGTCGGACCAGGCTGTCGTGATAGGTGGTCTCGAGGGTGTAGTCCGTGTCGCCGTGCGAATAGGTCACCCAGCCGTTGAGGAAATCGATGGGCAGGGTGTCGGGGAGTTCGCCGGTCTGCTTGCGGTACATCTCGATGTCTTCGGCCGTGTGGCTGAGGATGCCAGCGATCTGCTCGACGGTCTCGCCGCTGTCATGCGGTGCGAACCACGCGCTGAAATGATCGCGCTCCGCGTAGACGGCCAGCACCAGCGCAACCCAGACGGTGAGGGTCAGCGGCCACCTGGACCCCACAGGCTTGGCGCTGCTCGCGAGCTTTGCGCGTCGTTCCCAGGAGTCGACCTCGTTCTGGGCCGCGGAGATGGTGCTGTTCAGGTCTTGATGTTGTGCCATGACGTGTTCCTCGATCAGTGTGGGTAGCGGTCGCACTGCTTGAGCAGGCCCCAGGCATGGCCGTGGGGGTGACCGGCGAGGACATGCGCTACGCAATCGTTGTACTGCTGCCGAGAGGACGCCTGGGTGCCGGTATTGCTAGCGCCAGAGCCTGAGCTGGTGCCAGCTGGCTGGGTTACGACAGGCTGTTGCACGACAGGTTGCTGCACGGGAGGCTGTATCGGTGTCTGCACTGCTGCAACGCAGGCCAAGGGGTTGGAGGTGCTGCGTACCTCGCCGGGACCGCAAGCGTTAGCACAGACGTCGAAAGCGCTTCCGCTCGGACTGGAACCCGCGGGGATGGTGACCTTGACCTGACCCGCTGCACAGCTCTGAGGCTGCTGTGGCTGGGGTGCTGTCTGCGATTGTTTTTCGCACGACAGTGGATTGGAAGTGCTGCGAACCTCGCCGGGGCCACAAGCGTTGGCGCATACGTCGAAAGCGCTTCCGCTGGGACTGGAACCTGCGGGAATAGTGATCTTGACCTGACCCGCTGCACAGCTCTGAGGCTGCTGTGGCTGGGGGAGTGCCTGTGGTTGCGGTTTGCTCGATACGGTGCTGGGCTGGACCGCTGCCGGGGGTTGAGTCGCGGTCGCGTGACTGGCATGCCGAGCCATGGCATCGAGCAGCGGGACGACCATGGCTTTCGGCTCGAGGACCCAGGCGTAGGTGCTGTGCGGAAGGGCATGGGCGACCGCCTTGAGGTGGCGCGACTGGGTCGCGTCTCGCGCGACCAGCATCAGATAGGGGATGTCCTTGCCATCGAACGGGCCGTAATGGGTCGAGCTCTGGATCAGATACTCATCCAGATAGTCGAACTGGAGCAACTCCGGTCCTATGGGGAACGAGGTGAGCTCCGGAGGGATCTCGCCGACCTTGCCGGCAGAGAATTTTGGAATCGCGCCCCTGGTAGCGAGTTCGGAGTGGAAGACCGTGCGCAGCGTGTCGATCGTCGTCAGCACCTGCGCGACGCGAGCCCGGGTCTGGTAGTCGTTGTAGAGTGGCACCGCGACGGCCACGAGGATGCCGAGTACCGCAATGGTCATCATCAGTTCGACCAGCGTGAATCCTGATGCGGGTTTTCCGTTGGTGTCCATATCCGCGCGTCACTCCGAAGGCTGTTATTTGCCGCACTCTAGGGTCCAGAGTGGGGCCTGGTGATTATTCGATATGGACTGGTTATACCTTCCTTTCGGGGCAGAGGGTATGTCCTCGCTCAATTGGCCAAGCCTGGACCATGGCCCATCTATCGGGGCCGATCTCTCATCAGATTCCGTGATGCTGCGGATCTTCAGGCAGCGTCGGATCGACCGTATCGGCACCAGCATCCATACCGGCATCCAGGTTGTCGTCCGGCAAGACGTTCTCCGACTGCGCGTCAGGCGCATCGTCCAGCGCCGGGTCTGGTGGCATGACGTGCTCCACGGGTTGCACATTGGCCGGGTCCACCCCCGCGGCGACGAGGTAGTCGTCGAGCGGGGAGGGGGGTGACTTGTCAGCCGCGTCGGATGTCCCGGTCTGGTGCGTCGTGTCCGCAAACTGCATGTAATCGGCAACGGCGTCGCCCGGGTCGGACCCAGAGTCGGTTGCACCTGCCTGATCGTCGAACGCGGTCTCGTGCGCACCCTGGGAGTTGTCATCCACGGGTGGTGTCAGATCGCCCACGGCGCCGGCGTGTGAAGGTGGAGTCGCGACCCGCCAGCGAGCTGGGACTAGCCCTTGTCATACCCTCAGCAGACCACCCGAGCACAGGCAGTCAGGGCATCCTCACGCTCTAATGGCTTCACCCATCCCGCACGCTGACATGTGCCCCACCCGTGGCCGAGTAGCTCACTCAGCCACCAACATGAGCGTTTTGTGGCAGCACCAGATTCACGCCGTTTGGCGTTATCACGTCGAAAAGTGACAGGAACCGCTTGGCGTCGGCTCGGTCTCCATCGATGGTGATCGACTCATGAAGCTGCCCTGTACCGATCGTCTGAAGTATCGCTGCCTTCGAGCCGCGAATCGTCACATCGGCCGCCATCAGCGGACCGTCGGTGAATGCTGCCACTTTGTTTCGGATGGTGTAGCCGGAAGTCTCGTCCGTATCGGTGGTCACGAATTGGACACTGATTTTCTCGCCAGCCGCGCGCTCAGCATTGAGGCGCACGCTCATCGTGCTGAGGATCTTGTTGGTCGGCAATACCGCGACAATTGCCGGGTCCGCGAAATTCCAAGGCGTGGTGCGATCGATTGTGCCATCGAGCTCCGCGGCGTTCGAGAGTCCAAAGTTGCGCCAATAGATATTGGTCTGGTGGTGAGCCCACGAACGGAGTGCCTCCGACTTGAGGTTGCGCGCATCCATGTCACTCGGCTCGGAACGTGTCAGGTGCGTCAGGAGTTCTGCCGCCCAGCCGTAGTTATTGGCATCCACGGCTGCCCGAGCCCGATCCATGATGGCGTCCCGACCGCCGAGTGCCTCGACGTACTGATCCGCGAGATCGTTCATGCCGGGCCGGGCAAGTTGCGTCGCGTCACCTTCCCACCAACCGATGTAGCCGTTGTAGATGTTGCGTACGGAGTGGGCGACGGTACCGTAGTACTCCACGAGCCAAGGGTCACTCGCGAAAGGTTCGGGAAGCACGACTTTCTCGGCGAGTTGATCACGCTTGTAGCCCTGGTTGATCCAGTAAATCGTCTGATCGTGAACGTACTGAATAGCGTCTCGGTAGTTCTGGATGCGCTCGACGATGAAGTCATTACCGACCCAGGAGCGCATGTGAGAACCCGAGTAGGATTTGGCTTTCTGCGCATACCATAGAAGCACATTGACACCGTTCATCCACTTCGCCACGTCACGGTAAGACGTGCCGCGGAGTGTGTAGAGGTTTGGAAAGGTCTCGCCCTGAATCGTCTCGGAGCCATGCAGATGGTTGTACTCGGGAAAATAGATCGCGATCTCGTCAGTGTCCGCGTCGCCGTAGGCGTGGAACACCTCCATTTCGACACCGCCGATGTTGTACGTTCTGGGCTGCTCGTAGGGCACCTCCGAGGTTGGGAGGTAGAACGAGATTGGCCCTGCGCTAAAGGCTGGCCCCAGCCCGTTGTGCACCGGACCTTCCGGGCCGGGTTTCAGATAGCCTGCAGCATAGGCTGTGCGCTGCGTCAGGATGTTGCCAACAACCCCAACGTCATTGACCAGATTGTCGACGAAGTTCTCCGAAGCGATGATCTGCGTCCGCCCTGATGCCACATCCTCTGGCGTGACGCCAAAACCGGCCGAGCCAAAGGCATGGTCAGGGTGTCGGTGGGTGTAGAGAATCGCTACGATCGGCATCGTCGCGATCTCTGGCTTGACCTCGGCGAGAGTATCCAGAACATCTTTCGCCGCGTCGTCGTCGGACCCGGGGTCGATCACGATCAACCCGTTCTCGGTCACCGCGATTAAGGGCGAGGTAAGCTGGAATCCAAAGGCGTGGTAGAGCTTGTCCGGCACGATCTCGTAGATCGTCTTTGGCATCATCCGCGCAAAGGCGGTCATGGCCGGATGGATCGTATCTGCTTGTTCTGTATATGCGAGGTTTTCGCCCTGCCAGATCACAGGAGCGAGGTGCTTCAAAACGTCGGGATTGTTGAAGACGCTGGCATCCGTGCTACGCACAGGGCTGTTGAGTGGACCATATCTGGTCTGCGCGCTGGCATTGGATGCGAGCGTTAGTGAAATGAAAATTGTTAGCAGCATGTATCTTGGCATGGTCCGGAATCTCTTTAAATATCGGCCTTGAAAGGCTAGCAAAATTCGGCTTTCTGTTTTGATTTGCCTTATTACTTTCTGATGCAGATCAAGAGTCGCGGTAGCGATGACCTTGCGGTACGGAAGTCGCACTTGCAAGGTGAGATACTTGCCCTGTTCCGGCCAAACCACGAAGGTGCGTTTAACGACTGGCCATAGGCCGGACCTGAATTGGAATACTTAGCTGAACATGCCACTTCGGTTGAAAATCATACTGCTCGTAATCCTCCCAATTTGTGGGCTCTTCTTCCTGTTGAAGCTCTACGATTATTACCATTACGAGCGGCTCTCAGAGCGTGAGATAAAACAGAAGCTTCTGGAGCAATCGCAGAAGCACAGCAAAAGCGTTGACGCGATACTTCGTCAGGCGAGTTCTACCGCCACCAGCATGGCCGATTTCCTTTCCGTCACGGGTGGTGTCGTAAGTGAGGACGAACTCTACGAAGCATTGGAATTGAACCTGCTGAGAAATGACTTGGTGTACGGTTCCGCCGCCGCGTTTGTGCCGGGCTATTTCGAGGGGCGGAGGCGATTCAGCCCCTATGTCTACCGATCTGGATCGGCACTTCAAAGAATCGATATCGGTGCGAGCGCATACGACTACACCGAGCCCCAGTGGGAGTGGTTCGCCAAGCCTGTGGCAACCGGAAAGTTCGTCTGGAGCCGGCCCTATTTCGACGAGGGTGCCGGCAACATTCTGATGGTCACCTTCTCAGCCCCGGTTCGTGGACGTGGTGATGAGGTTATGGGCGTGGTCACCGTGGATCTGGATGTCACGAAGCTCCCCGAACTTGCGGCGATAGAGAGCACCGAAGGCGAGCATTTCATGCTCGTCGACCAATCCGGAATCATCATCTACGACTCCATAAGTGAGAATATTGGACTTGATTTCCTGGAGGTTGAGTATTTTTCCAACATGCGATCGAGTGATCTCAAGTCGCTGCTTGGAGCTCCAGTACCTCGTCTGGCAGACATCGATTCTGTCGACCAGGGGGTCAGTTGGCTCGCCGTTTCCAAGGTTCCATCATCCGATTGGTTTTTCCTCGTATCCATGCGGGAAGAGAATGCGCTGGCAATACTTTTCTCCCAGCAGTTGAGGGTCATCGGCGTTGTTCTATTCATATTGATGGTATTTGTCTTCGTCTCCTGGTTGCTGACGGGAAACATCATCAGGCCAATCAGAAAAATAGCTCTGGCAGCAGAGGACATCGCATCCGGAGATTATGGCGCGTCGTTGCCGCCCCCAACGAAAGATGAAATCGGCAGTCTCTCGGTTGCATTCGCTACGATGAGGGACCGGGTTCTTGAGCGTGAACAGGACCTCAGGGAGATCAACGAAACCCTGGAGCAGCGGATCGAAGAGCGGACTCGGCGACTTTCAGAAAGCGACCGTAATCTCCAGCTGACTCTCGACAACATGCCAGGCGCGCTCATCGTTACCGCGCCGGACCTGTCGATTCGTGTCCTTACATCCAATTTCAATGAGTACGTGAACCTACCGAAGGATTTTATCAGGGCGGGTGACAGTCACGAGAAGATCCTCCGCTACATGGCGATGAACGGATACTACGGGGAGGATGTGGACGTGGAGAAAGTGGTGCAGGAACGCATCCTCTCGATATTGAATCCGACAAGCGAGATTCTGTACGACCACATGCCCGACGGTCGGGTCAACGCAGTCACACGAAGGCGCTCGAAAGAAGGAGATGTCATCACCGTGGTCGTGGACGTGACCGAACAAAAGCAGCGTGAGACAGAGCTCGATGCTGCGAAAAGCAAGCTCGCCGAGAGAAATTCAGTTCTCGAGAATCTCTCAGGACAACTCGCAAAGTACCTGTCTCCGCAGATTTACGATGCGATATTCACCGGAAAGTCGGGCACTGACATCACAACTCAACGCAAGAAGCTGACGGTTTTCTTTTCCGATATCAAGGATTTCACATCAACGACGGAAGAGCTGGAACCTGAAGACATGACGTTCCTTCTCAACGACTACCTCACCAAAATGACCGATATCGCACTAGAGCATGGTGGGACGATCGACAAGTACAACGGCGATGCGATCATGGTGTTTTTCGGCGACCCCGACACGCGTGGCGTCAAGGAGGATGCCGTTGCAGCGGTCAACATGGCCATAGCGATGCAGCGGCGCATGGTGGACTTACGGGCGAAATGGACGGACATGGGCTACAGGACGCCCTTTCATATCCGCTGCGGGATCAACACCGGCTACTGCAATGTCGGTAATTTCGGCTCAGAACAAAGAATCGACTACACGATTATCGGCGGCCAGGTGAACCTAGCTGCTCGCCTGGAATCAATTTGCGAACCGGACGGAATCACTATCGCTTACGAAACCTACACCCTCGTCAGAGATACGGTCGATGCGGAGCAGATCGAATCGATTCAGGTCAAGGGCATCAGGGATCCCGTGCAGCCCTACAAGATTTTGGGTGTCATGGAAAATTGGGACGCCTCCGAGCGCTACATCCGCAGCAACGACGTCACGGGGATGCGTCTTTGGGTCGATGTTACAAGGATATCGCCCAAGCAGCGCGATGCTTCGATTAAGCGTCTGGAAAGCGCCATCGAACGACTCAAGAATCTGGACATCGAGGCTGACGAAGGGAGCGCCTAGTGATGGATGCATCGTTGCGTGATGTATCTATTTGGCTATAGAGATCAGTCCATCAGGTATTTAGAGTGGTGATTGAGAGGGACGGTTTAGTACTAACGGCAGAGTTCTGCCCTTAGTTGGATACCAATTGACGGTATCGCAAAAGCATGGAGGTTTCGATTTGTTGTTTGCGTATATCCTCACCTCACGATGGGCCCTAATTAATACGCTAGAGCAAGTGTTAGACGCCATGATGTTGCGGATCGTCTAGCAGTGAAGGATCAGCCACATCGCCCCCCGTATCTAAACCCTCATCGATCATATCTTCGGGAGATGTTGGCGCCGGTTGGGTATCGGGGACATCGACAAGTGTAGGGTCGGGAGAAGTGACCGATTCGACCTGCTGCAAATCAGTAGGCTCTACGCCTGCCGCCACGAGATAGTCGGCCAGCGGGGAAGGCACGGCCCCATCCGCTGCAGCTGGTGAGTCGCCCTGCTGAGTTGTGTCCGCGAACTGCATGTAATCGTCAACGGCGTGATCGGAATCCGTACCCGAGCCCGTGGCGACCATGGTGTCGTCGTAGCTGGTATCGTGCACTTCCTGGGAGGTGTCGTCCGTGGGTGGCGAGAGATCGCCCACGGCGCCGGCCTGGTCGTCTGGCGCCGGTTCGCCCGTGTAGGCGGTGAACATCATGTCCGGGTGTTCCACGCCGACGACGCTGCCGTCGTCTATCGGCAGCAGTTCGCCGACACTGGCCGATCGGCCGTCGGGCGCGATGGTCACCTCCTGCTGCGCAAGTGCGAAGTAACCGCTCGGCAACGACGCGATGGCCACCAGTGGCGTTGCCCCATCGGGCAGCGCATGGCCGGTCGCGTCGAGGGTCCAGTGGCCGTCGGCGTCGGCAGTGGTCGTGCCGAGCTCCAGGTGGCTTGAGTCCATGGTCTGCACCTTGACCGTCGCGCCCGGTGCCGAGCTGCCGCTGATCAGGATCGTCGGGTCGCTAGTCGTGAAATCGGCCTGTGTGCCGGTATCCGGTGTGATGCCGGTGATACGCACGCCAGGAGCAACCTCGATGATCGCCGTTGCATCGACAACGTGACCTTTGCCGTCGGTCAGCTGGTAGCTGATTGCCCGTACGCCCTGCACGCCATGCGCGGGGGTGAAGACGAAGCCACCGTGCCCGTCGTCGGTGACCTGCCCGTAGCGCGAGGAGAAGGAACCCGCGACGACGCTGAGGGCGTCGCCATCGGCGTCGGACGCGCCGCTCAGCAGCTTGTCCATCGAAAGCTTTGTGCCAGTCTCCTCGACCGCGACACCAAGATTGACCAAGCTCGAGGCGACCGGTGCGTGGTCTGGGTGGAGGACGTCGACTGTCGCGAAGGTGTCGACCGTGTGGCGGCCGTCGGTGAGCTGGTAGGCGATGTGCACGTCGTCGCCGCTGAAGCCGGGCTCCGGGTGGAACACGAAGCCAGACTGGGCGTCGCCGGTGATGGTGCCGTGCGGCGAACTCAGCGACCCCGGAACCAGGGTCAACGCGTCGCCGTCAGCATCGGTCGCGCCGGCCAGCAGTGTGTTGATGTCGAGCGGTAGCGGCGCGCCGGCCTCCACCTCACCAAGGTCGGTGTCAGACGCCGCGATCGGTACCGTGTCGACGACGAAGCTAGGGGAGGTGAGGTGGGCGCCGGTGGTCTGGCCGCGCATCTGTCCGCCGACGTTGAACACGATGTAGAGCTCCTTGCCCTGCAGGTTCAGCAGATCGTTTTCGTCGAATGTCACCTCGAAGTGGCCGTTCGCCTCCATTTGCACCTGGCCGCCGCCGGCCATGCCGCTGCCCTCACTTACCATGACTGCGGAGGTCAGCTGCAGCTGGCTCAGCTCGGGGCCGGTCACCTGGCCAACGGCAACCAGCCCATGGCCGAGACGCGCGGCATCGAGGTCGCCGAGATCGGCGATCGGGTGAGTGTGCGCGGTGTCATCGGCGTAGTAGTAGCTGACGCCCTCGATCGCCATACGCGCCGGCGGGGTGATATCGAGTGTGGCGTCGGCCGTGACGCTCGTGGTGCCGTCCGTGACCGTGACTTTCACCGGAATGTCGTCGTGGGTCACGCCAGAAACCGGGGTCAAGGCCCAGCTGTCACCCGTATGGGTGATCACGCCGTACTGCGGATCGACCCAGACGCTGCTGATCGCTAGCTGGTCGGCCGCGGTGTCGACGTCGGTCGCATGCACGGTCTGCAGCAGTTCTGCGCTGGTGAAGGTCCTGGTCAGACCCTGTTCGACCGTGCCGAGGTCGCCTGCCTGGACGTTTGGCGCATCGTCGGTCCCGGCGATAGTCACGTGAAGCTGGTGGGCGGTGCCGTCGGCGCTGTTTACTGTGATGGTGTCGGTGAGTGTTTCGCCTGCGGCGAGTGCGTCGACCGCCTGATGGCTGTCGTCGAGTCGGTAGACCCAGGTCCCACCGACACTGATCGAGAAGTGACCGTAACCCTGGTCGCTCTGCGCGTTGAACAGCGGTGTGAACAGCTCCTCGTTGCTGCCGTCGAGGTCGCTGATGCCGAGGCGGCCGGTCGCTAGTCCGCTGACGTCCTCGGTGACGGTCTCATGGCTGGTGTCTGTGATCACCGCCGCGTGGCTGACCGCGACGGTGTCGAAGTCGGCATGGGTCGCGACCCGCGCGCCCTGCGGATCGACGACGTCATAGGTTAGACGCACCGGACCCTCGTAGCCCGCCTCGGGAGTGTAGAGGTAACCACCGGCCGGGTCGGCGGTGACGGTGCCGTGAGAGACCTCCAGGTTCTGCGCGCTGTGGCCCATCGAGAGCAGCGCGCGCGCCACCTGGGTCGAGGGGCCAGTGCTGACCGAGGCGAGGTTCTCGACTGAGAGCGCGTCACCGTCGGGGTCGGATGCATGCGCCAGGAGTTGCGCCTCGCTGATGTGCAGCGGCATCGCCGCGTCGGCATCGGTCAGCGTGACGGGAGCGCTGACCACCGGCGCGTCGTTGGTCCCGGTGACGGTTACGACCAGGTGCGCGGTAGCGGTGTTGCCCGCCGCGTCGGTGATCTCGTAGGTGAATCGTTCCTGGTGTGACTCGCCGGCCGCGAGCACCTGTGCGCGGGCGTCGAGGGTGTATGTATAGCCACCGTCGGCTTGCAGCGCGAGGGTGCCGTAGGCGCCCTGCTGGTCAGCGGTGGAGGTCACCGTCGCGCCGGCCTCGTCGTTAGCGAGCACGTTGCCGGTGACGGGACCTGCCTGGTCCTCGGTGGCCGAGGCGCGGTCGTCCACGGCGACCGCCTTGTCATCGAGGGCCTGTAGTGCATCCGCCTGGCCGGGCACCTCCACCATCGCCTGGCCGGCGTGGTTGACCGCCACCTTCAGCGTGAGGTCGGCCAGATCACCGAATGAGTCCATGTTCATGACGTGGACCGGGAAGCTCTCTTCGGCGGGCGAGCCCGCCGGAATCTGTGCGGCTTTGGATGGGTCGACCACGTAGTTCCAAGTGCCGGTCAGCTCGTCGACGGTCAGGGTGCCGTACTTACCCTCGACGACCGACTGATCGCTGCCCCGCTCGAGGTCGTTGTAGTCGGCGACGAAGTTGAAGGTGTCGTGTGCGTTGTCCGGGTCGACTGCCTGCAAGTGACCACCGACCACAGCTGCGGGGCCACGCGTGCTGGTGCCGGCCACATCAACTAGCTGCAGTGGGTCGTTGTGTCCATGGATGATCACGGTGAGATCACGGTTGGCGCCGTCCTCGGTACGTACCGTGAAACGCTCTTCGTAAGGGCCGCCGGCGAGCTCCTGGGCCCGGTCGGTGTCGAGGGCGTAGGTCCAGGTGCCCTGCGCGTCGATCTGGAAGTGACCGTAGTGGCCGTCCTGACCTTCAGCGACGAAGGCGGGTGGCGTGCCCTTGTTGGTGTCGATGTCGAAGTCGCCGGTCAGCGTCGACGTGCTGTCCTCGTCGGTCAGCGCCAGAGGCGATCCTGTGATGACCGTGTAGCTTGCCCCGCTCGGATCGACGGTCACGGTTGCGGGGGCGCTGGCCGCGCTGTCGCCGGTGACCGGGTCGGTAGCGACGGCGGCGACCTGCAGGTGGAGCACCCCGGAGTGGAGCACCTGGAGACCCTGTGCCTCAGCCTCGGTCACGGTCCACGAGCCGTCGGCGTTGCGCGTGCCGGACGAGAGCTCAGCCTGTTCCAGCCCGGTGATGCGCCAGGCGAGCTGCTGATTGGTGTCGGCGCTGTCGCCTACGGCGGCGGAGAGGGTGAGCGGCGTCTCGAAGCGCAGCAGCTCGGCCTCGACGCGCTCCACACCGACGTTGGTCGAGAACTGCGTCGTGCCGCCGGAACGCGTGGCTTCCGGGGCCGGTGCCTCGGCGTGCAGCGCGACGAAGGCGAATGGGTTCTGCGTCTCGATCGGTAGCGCCTGGACGGCGGCGCCCTGGCCGGTGGACTCGAGCACGCCGTGGTCGACCGGCGTGCCGTCGGCGGCGTAGGCGGTCCACGTGAGCTTGTCCCCATGGCCGCTGAGGCCGTTGAGCAGCAGCACGGCGCTCTTCGACACGCCCTGGAGTTCGATGACCAGCGTCTCGCCGGGCTGGTCGCCCTTGTCCTGGCCCTGGATGATCTGTGAGTCAATGGAGTCCTGCTCGGGTGCGGTCCCCTGGGCAACCGCCGGCCGCGCTGCATCTACGCCGAAGGTGTCACCATGGGCGTTGGTGCCGAGACGGGCCGTTTCGAGCGCCGGCAGCTGCAGGTTGCCGTTCGCGTCCTCGAACGCTTCGCCGAAGCCGAGGGCGTGCATGACGAAGCCGGTCGATTGCACGCTGCCAACAGTGGCGTGCGCCTCGGCGTGGCCGGCGGCAGCCTGCGTCGCCCCCGTGGAGACAGAGAGCGACGGTGCGTCCATGCTGCCGTGGATTGTGACCGTCAGGGTGTGCGTGGTGCCGTCGAGGCTGCGCACCTCGGCGGTTTCGACCAGCGTCTGGCCCGGACCGAGAGCCTGGATGGCCGGGTTGTTCGCATCGGCCGTGTAGAACCAGTCGCCACCGGCGGTGATGCCGAAGGTGCCCAGGCCGCTGCTGCCGTCGATCTGCAGGTCATCGACGAACCGGTCCTCTCCGCTATCGACGTCGCTTATCGCGAGCTTGCCGGCGAGGCTTAGGTGACCCATCCTGGTGTCGTCTTCGTCCACCGAGAGGGTATCGACACCCGCGATCTGCGCGACGTCGCCGGTGCCGGCAATGTTGATGGTGACCACCTGGGGCGTGCCGTCGACGCTGCCGACGGTGATGCGCTCCACAAGATTCTGACCTTCGGCCAGTGACTGCACATCGGGATGGTCGTTGGCGAGCGTGAAGGTCCAGGCACCCTGCGCGTCGAGGGTGAAGTGGCCGTGCGGGGTGTCACGGTCGATCGGCACGAAGGCCGATTCGCCGACGTTAGGGTCGGACACCGACATTCGGCCAGAGGTGCTGATGTCAGTATCTTCTTTGACCACGCCAACCGTGACGCCCCCGAAGATGGCCGGGGTGTTGCCGCCCTTGATCTGCAACACGATGTCGTGGCTGGTGCCGTCTGCGGTTTCCACCCGGAAGCTCTCCGGGACCTGTTCGCTGTCGGCGAGCCGGGCAAGGGCCGGCTGGGAGGCGTCTGCCGAGTAGCTCCAATGGCCGTCGGGATCGATGTTCAGGAATCCGTAAGCGCCCTTGATTACCCCGGCCTGGAAGAATGACTCACCATGGTCCGGATCCATGATCATCAACTGGCCGTCAACATGCACTCTGCCGTCCTTGCTGCCCGCCACCGAGCCCATGGCGTGGTCGATCCCGCCGATAAGCGGCACGTCGTTGGTGCCAACGATGGTGATCGTGAGCGACCCCTGAGCGGTGGCACCCTGGCTGTCAGTGACCATCACCGGCACTGCGAGGCGGGTGGTTTCGCTCTCCTGCAGGCGGGCGTAGGCTGGGTTGGAGGCGTCGAAGGTGTAGCTGCCATCGGCGTGCAGGGTCAGGCCGGGCACCGTAAAGGGTGTCTCAAAGCGCAACGTGTCGCCGGGGTCAGCGTCGCTCGCGCGCAGGTGACCGGAGACGGTGCTGCCTTCCTCGACCTGGGCGTAGTTGCCGGGATCTGACACCGGCGGCGGGGCGACGCTACCGGAGCCTGGCAGGGGCGGTGCGGGTGGTACTGCACCCGGGGCGAATACCGGTGCGTCGTTTTGTGCGGTGATGTCGAACGTGGCGTGGGCCTCGGTCGACAGGCTGCCATCGCTGACGGTGATACGTACCGGGATCGCGTCACCCGAGACGTCCTTCTCGGGAACGAACAGCCAGCGACCGTTGGCCAGCGCGTGGAATTCCCCGTAGGCGCTGTCGATGTCGACGCCGGTGACGAGCAGGTTGTCGCCCTCCGCATCGGTGGCGCCCACCAGGCGCAGCAAGTCTTCCTGTGTGAAGCTGCGCGCCATGTCCTCGAGTGTGGCGCCGAGGTCGGCCGGGGTACCGGCCGTGGCCGTGACTACCGGGGCGTCGTTGGTGCCAGTCAGGGTGACCACCGCGACCTGCTCGACCGACTCGGCCGTCCCGGCGACCGTCTCGCCAAGGGAATACTTGATGAACACCTCTGCCTTGTCGCCTGCCGCGAGGTGGTCGAAACCTGCGGCCGAGGGATCGACATGCAGGGTGTGGCCATCGGCGTTCAGCGCGAAGCCGTCCGGCACCCGAGAAGAGAAGTGGACGCCGTCGGTCGAGTAGAGCAGGGGGCCAACACTCAGGCCATCGACGCCCTCGCGCAGGTCGATCGCGCCCGCCTGGCCGTCCTCTGTCAGGTCCTGCGTCAACTGACCCTGGTCGATGATCTCGGTGCCGGTGTGCAGCGTGTGGCCGAACTTGTCGGTCGTGGTCACCTTGACCTGCCAGTCGTGATCGCCGCTGACCCGGTCCATCTGGGTGTGGTCGAGGGTCGCCGTCCAGCCGCCGCCGCTGGCCGTGGTTGCCAGGTCGTAGACGATCGACGCGTCGTTGCGATCGACCAGGTGCAGATGCACCTGGGTGCCGTCGGGCACGCCGGTGGCGGTGCCCTGCACCGTGACGTCACCGGAGGTGATTTCGTAAGCCTCGGCGGCCCATTTGCTGCCACCGCCTCCGGGGTGATTGGCCCCATGCACCGGGTGGCCACCGCGCGTTTCGATTCGCACCTCGAGTGCATTGTCGATTCGGTCGATCGACAGCTCGGAATGGGTTTGGGTATCGATGCTGGTCTGTGCCGGGGCGCTGGCCGGCGACGGGTTGCCGGCGGCGTCGGTGGCGAACGCGCGGAAGGTGTGGTCGCCGTCCGCGAGGTCGGTGGCCGGCGTGAAGGTAAAGGTCCCGGCGGCGGTCGCCGTGGCGGTGCCGAGCACCTGGCCGTGGTCGGTGATGGTAACGATGGCGCCCGGCTCGGCGACGCCCTGCAGCGTCGGCGTGGCGTCGGGCAGGTTGGCGGCGAGCGTGCTGAGCGTCGGGCGCACCGGCGCGACGTCGTCGACCACCTCGAGCTGGAAGTCCTGGTGAACGCTCGCGCCGTCGGTGTCGGTGGCCTCGATGCGCAGGTTGAGCGCGCCGACATTGGCGTGGCCAGGATCGCCGCTGAAGGTCTGCGTGTCGGGGTCGAAATGGAGCCATGTGGGCAGCGGGCTGCCGTCGGCGAGGGTTGCTGCGTAGGTCAGCGTGCCGCCCTCGGCGTCGGTGAAGGTGCCGGCCGGGACACGTGCCTGAAGGTGGTCGCCCTCGCCGATGCGGAAGTTGGGGATCGCGGTGGCGACCGGACGGTCGTTGGTGCCCTGCACCGTCACGACGACCTCGTGGGTGGTGCCGTCGGTGGTCACCACGGTGATGCGGTCGGTTTCGCTTTCGCCCGTGCCGAGGGACTGAACGGCGGGTCGGTCGTTGTCGAGTACGTACACCCAGCTGCCGTTGGCATCGAGGTGCAGGGTGCCGAAGGTTCCGGCGTAGTCGTCGGCGCGGAAGGCGTCCTCGCCGGTGTCGGCGTCGCTGACGGTCAGCGTGCCGCGCGCGGTCGTGGCGGTGTCCTCGGTGACGGTGGCGCTGTCCGTGCCGCCGATCACTGCACGGTCGTTCGTGCCGACGATGTCGACAGTGACGGTGTGCTCGGTCCCGTCGAGGCTGGTGACCTTGAACGGGATACTCAGCTGGTCGCCGTCGCCCAGGGCCTGGATCGCTGGGTCGTCGCCATGAGCCATGAAGGTCCAGCGCCCGCTGGGGGTGAGGACAAGCACGCTTTGGTGAGGGCCGTGGATGTTCTGCGCCGCGAATCCGGCTTCGTCGGTGTCGATGTCGGACACGCTGAGCTGGCCGTGCGCGACGAGGTCATTTGACAGGGACTGGCTGAAGTCGTCCTCGTCGATGGCGGCGTGGTCCACGCCAGCGATGTGCGCGGCATCGTTGGTGCCGTGGATGGTCAGCGTGAGTATCTGCTCGGTGCCGTCGACGGTCCGCACCGTGAGCTGCTCGGTGACGCGGTCGCCCTCGCCCAGCGCCTGGACCGAGGCCAGGCCGTTGTCGAGCGCGTAGTTCCAGTGGCCGGCGGCATCGATGTGGAGCGTGCCGTAGCTGCCCGCGACGTCGCCGGCTTGGAAGTGCGCCTCGTCGCGGTCGACGTCGGCGACCGTCAGCGTGCCTCGCGCGGTGGTTGCGCTCTCCTCGGTGACGTCGCCGCTGCGGGCGCCGCCGATCACGGCCGCGTCGTTGGCGCCCTCGATGGTGACCGTCAGCGTCTGCCGGGTGCCGTCTAGCGTGGTCACAACCAGCTGGTCGGTCACCCGCTCGCCTGCCGCGAGCTGTTGGATCGCAGGGTTGCTGTTGTCGGCGATGTAGCTCCAGCGGCCGTCGCTGTCGATGGTGAAGTGGCCGTAGCCGCCGCTGCCCTCGACGTCGGTCTGCACCTGAAAGCTGCTCTCGCCGAAATCAACGTCACTGACATTTAGGCGACCGCTGTAGGCGAGCTGGCCCGGGTGGGCTTCGCGGTCCTCCCACAGAACTGCGCCGTCATCGCCGGTGACGGTCGGACGGTCGTCGGTCCCGTTGATATGCACGACGATGTCGTGGGCGGTGCCGTCGGCGGTGCGCACGGTGAGGGTGTCGGTGGTGAAGTCGCCGTCCCCGAGTTCCTGCACTTCGGGGTTGGAGTTGTCGAGGGTGTAGGTCCAGGCCCCGTCTGCGTCGATGTGCAGCGTGCCGAAGACCCCGGCGACGTCGCCGGCCTGGAAATGGGCCTCGCCGGTGTCGGCGTCGCTGACGCTCAGCGCACCGGTCGCGGTAAGCGCGTTGTCCTCGGTTACGGCACCGCTGCTCGCGCCGCCGATCACCGGGGCGTCGTTGCTGCCGGCGATGATCACGGTGACGATCTGCGGGGTGCCGTCGGCGCTGCTGACCATCACCCGCTCGGTCAGAGTGGCGCCATTGCCGAGGCCCTGGACGGCGGGGTTGGTGACGTCGAGGGTGTAGGTCCAGGTACCGTCCTCGGCGAGCGTGAAATGGCCGTGATCGGTGTCGTGGTCGACGGCGTTGAAGTGGGCCTCGGTCGGATTGGGGTCGATGACGTCGAGCTTGCGGGTGAGGCTGTTGGCCTGGTCCTCGACAACCAGGCCGCGCGACACGCCGCCGATGATCGCGGTCGAGGTGGAACCGTAGATGTTCAGGTCGATGGCGTGTTCGGTGCCGTCGGCGGTGCGCACGACGAAGTGCTCGGCCGCCGAGGCCCCGGGGCCGAGCGAGGCGAGCGCGGTCTGGGTGGCGTCGGCGCTGTAACTCCAGCGGCCGTCCGCGCCGATGCCGAGAGTGCCGTAGCTGCCCTGGAGCAGCATCGACTGGAAATGGGATTCACCGGTGTCGACGTCGAAGATGGTGAGCTCGCCGCCGAGATGCAGATGGCCGCCGTGGGCGTCGGCGGTCGAGGCGATCGCGGCGTCGACACCACCGATGATGGGCGCGTCGTTGGTGCCGGTGAGGTGAATCTCCAGATTGCGCTGGTCGCTGGCGCCGAACTGGTCGGTGACGACGATGGGGACGGTGATGTCGCGGGTCTCGCCGGCGGCGAGGCTCTGGTAGATCGGGTGGCTGGCGTCGAAGGTGTAGCTGCCGTCGGGGTTGAGCGTCAGGCCGAGCACCGGGGCGCCGACGCGGAAGGTGAGCTGCGCACCGCTGTCGGGATCGCTGGCGTCGAGGGTGCCGCTGATGCGCGCGCCCTCGTCGACGCTGCGCGCCGTGATCGCCTGCAGCACCGGTGCGTCGTTGGTGCCCACCAGATTGACCCTGATCGTCGTGCGGTCGCTGGCACCCTGGTCATCGGTAACGCTGACGACAAAGGTCTCGGAAGCGTGCTCGCCGAGCGCGAGGGCGCGGGTCGCGTCGCGCGACGCATCGATCGTGTAGCTCCATGCGCCGGTCGCGGTATCGAGCACTAGGCTCCCATAGCTGCCGTCGGTGTGGTCGGCGGACCAGGTCAGCGTGGCCGAGATGTCCGTGTCGGATGCAACCAGCGTGCCCGCGAGCTGGCCGCTACCGCTGCCTATCTGCAGGTTGCCGCCAGCCGTAGTGCCGGCGATTTGCGGCAGGTCGTTGGTCCCGTTGATACGCACGACGATGTTGTGGGCGGTGCCGTCGGCGGTGCGCACGGTGAGGGTGTCGGTGGTGAAGTCGCCGTCCCCGAGTTCCTGCACTTCGGGGTTGGAGTTGTCGAGGGTGTAGGTCCAGGCCCCGTCTGCGTCGATGTGCAGCGTGCCGAAGACCCCGGCGACGTCGCCGGCCTGGAAATGGGCCTCGCCGGTGTCGGCGTCGCTGACGCTCAGCGCACCGGTCGCGGTAAGCGCGTTGTCCTCGGTTACGGCACCGCTGCTCGCGCCGCCGATCACCGGGGCGTCGTTGCTGCCGGCGATGATCACGGTGACGATCTGCGGGGTGCCGTCGGCGCTGCTGACCATCACCCGCTCGGTCAGAGTGGCGCCATTGCCGAGGCCCTGGACGGCGGGGTTGGTGACGTCGAGGGTGTAGGTCCAGGTACCGTCCTCGGCGAGCGTGAAATGGCCGTGATCGGTGTCGTGGTCGACGGCGTTGAAGTGGGCCTCGGTCGGATTGGGGTCGATGACGTCGAGCTTGCGGGTGAGGCTGTTGGCCTGGTCCTCGACAACCAGGCCGCGCGACACGCCGCCGATGATCGCGGTCGAGGTGGAACCGTAGATGTTCAGGTCGATGGCGTGTTCGGTGCCGTCGGCGGTGCGCACGACGAAGTGCTCGGCCGCCGAGGCCCCGGGGCCGAGCGAGGCGAGCGCGGTCTGGGTGGCGTCGGCGCTGTAACTCCAGCGGCCGTCCGCGCCGATGCCGAGAGTGCCGTAGCTGCCCTGGAGCAGCATCGACTGGAAATGGGATTCACCGGTGTCGACGTCGAAGATGGTGAGCTCGCCGCCGAGATGCAGATGGCCGCCGTGGGCGTCGGCGGTCGAGGCGATCGCGGCGTCGACACCACCGATGATGGGCGCGTCGTTGGTGCCGGTGAGGTGAATCTCCAGATTGCGCTGGTCGCTGGCGCCGAACTGGTCGGTGACGACGATGGGGACGGTGATGTCGCGGGTCTCGCCGGCGGCGAGGCTCTGGTAGATCGGGTGGCTGGCGTCGAAGGTGTAGCTGCCGTCGGGGTTGAGCGTCAGGCCGAGCACCGGGGCGCCGACGCGGAAGGTGAGCTGCGCACCGCTGTCGGGATCGCTGGCGTCGAGGGTGCCGCTGATGCGCGCGCCCTCGTCGACGCTGCGCGCCGTGATCGCCTGCAGCACCGGTGCGTCGTTGGTACCAGTGACCGACACGGTCAGGGTGGCGCTGGCGCTGTTCCCGGCAGCATCGATGATGGTGTAGTCGACGCGGTCGGGCTGCGTCTCGCCCGCGGCGAGGTGCTGGGCGTTGGTGTTGAGCGTGTAGGTGAACGACCCGTCCGACTCGAGGTGGAAGGTGCCGTATTGCCCGGCGACCCCGCCGGCGGTGGTGAGCGTGGCGCGGGTGCCGTCGTTGGCGAGTAGGTTCCCGTGGGTCGTGCCCGCCTGGTCCTCGGTGGCGGTGAAGCTGTCGTCGGTGGCCACGAGCGTGGTGTCGATCGTGACCGCGAGGTCGGGTGAGGAGGTCGGTGGCAGGCCGTTCGGGGCGGTGGCCTGCGCGCTGAGTGTGTGGCCGCCCTCGGCGAGGTCCTGCCCCACGGCGAGACTGTAGCGGCCCTGATCGTCGGCGTAGGCCTCACCGATTCGGGTCGCGCCGTCGAAGATCTCGACCCGTGAGTACGGGATGCCGACAGTGCCCGTCAGGGTCGGCGTGGTGTCATGGGTGATTCCGTCCTGATCGGAGGCGCCAGTGTCGCTGCTGGCGTCGAGGGCCAGTGTGACCGCATTGGTGGGCTGAGCGCTGGCCGCACCCATGGGTCCACCCACGGCTCCGGCCGGTCCGGCCTGTCCCGCGGGACCTGCAGAGGGTGGCGTGGTGCCCTGCACCGGTGGCGCATCGACTCGCACGGTGACCTGTGGCGGCAAGCCGGGTCCGGCCGGCGCGGTGACGCTCCCGGTGGGGCTGAAGGTCAGGAATTTCGAGGTGACGCCGCCGTGCCCATCGTCGACCTGCACCTCGAAGGTGTCCTGGCCGCGGTAGGTGCCACTGGCCGGGTCGAGGGTCATGCCCTGGACCGAATCGCTCGGCATGTAGACGTAGGCGCCGGTCTGCGGGTCGACACTGAGACTGCCGAACTGGCCGCTGCCGCTGCCGGTGACGCCGAAGGTGGGCGTGTCGCCGGTGTCCACGTCGGTCTGCTCAAGCAGCCCGTGGATCGCGTCGGTGGGGGTTACGCGCAGATCCGGTGCGTCGTTGGTGCCGAGGATGTCGACAGTGATGACGTGTTCGGTGCCGTCGAGGCTGGTGACGCGGAAGGTTTCGGTCAGTTTCTCGCCGTCGCCGAGGGCCTGCACCGCAGGCAGGCTGTTGTCGAGGGTGTAGCTCCAGTCGCCACCGGGTTGCAGCACCAGGGTGCCGCCCAGCGACCCGTGCTGGGCCTGGTTCGCGAAGCCAGCCTCGCCGGAGTCGGCATCGTAGACGTCGAGGTGCCCAGCAGCACGCAGCTCGGCCCCTTGGAGCTGATCTTCGCGCACCGTGCCATGACCGACACCGCTGATCTGCGCGGCGTCGTTGGTGCCGGTGATCTGTAGAGTGATCTGCACCACGCTGCCGTCAGCGGAACGGACGGGAATCGTTTCCTGCAGCGGTACCCCGGCAGCGAGTGCCTGAACGTCCGGGTTGGCGTTGTCGAGGTCGTAGGTCCAGGTTCCCGACGAGTCGAGGTTCAGGGTGCCGTAATGGCCGGCGATCTGACCCGCTTGGAACTGCGCTTCACCGGCATCGGCATCCTGGATTGAAAGGGCGCCGGAGGCGCGCGCCAGTGTGTCCTCGGTAACGGCGCCGGATGCGATCCCGCCGATCACCGGCGCGTCGCCGCTTCCGGTTACGGTGACCGCGACACGCACCGGCGTGCCGACGCCGTGCTCGTCGGTCACGGTCGCGGTGAAGATCTCCTGAACCTGCTGGCCGTCACGCAGCCCCTGCGTCGCGGGGCGTGTGTTGTCGAGGGTGTAGCTCCAGCGACCGCTGATGTCATCGAACACGAGGGTGCCGTAGGCGCCATCGAGGTGGTCCACGTTCCAGTGCAGCTGGGCTCCGGTATCGGGATCGGTGACCGCGATGCGCCCCTCCACGTGACTCGTCGAGGCGTCTTCGGTGACGAGGCCGGTGGTGACCGAGCCAGAGACCAGGCGTGGGGCGTCGTTGGTGCCCTCGAGCATGATCTTGATCGGAGTCGTGACGACGGTACCCGCCGTGTCAGTAGCGATGACCGTGAATGTCTCACTGACACGCTCACCTTCGGCAAGTGCCTGGACCCCAGGACTGTTGCCGTCGAGCACGAAACGCCAGGAGCCGTCGGTGCCAACGGTGAAGTGACCGTAGGCGCCCTGACCCTGGTCGACCTGCCAATGAACGCCTCCGGCACCGCCGCTGGCGGCGAGGTGCCCCTGCGTGGCGCTTACGTCGTCCTCGCGGACCTTGCCGCCGTACTCGCCGGTGACGATCAGCGGATTGGTGGTCGGTTGGGAGCTGGCGCTGCCACCGGCAGCCGTGCCTCCCGTGGAGCCCGCGCTGGCGTGGCCATGTGTAGTGCCTGCAGCAGTGCCGCTAGCGCTGGCAGCCGCGTCCAGCGGGGCTTCCGATCCGCGTCGTTCGGCGGCAGCGCTAGCGGTCGGAATGATGGGGCCGGAGGCGTCGCCGCTCGGGGTGATCTCGAGTCCCGTGCCGAAGTCTGCGCCAGAGGCGGTATGGCCACCTCGGCCGCGGGTCGCGGTGGCGGACGCTGATACGGACGGACTACCGGCCTGGGCGCCGGCTGCGAGGTCGGAGTCACTCGCATTGGCGGCCGCGACGGACGTGTCCTTGAGCGCCCCTCTGGCAGTGCCAGGAGCCGCGCTGGTGGGTGCAAACGTCTCGCCGTTGGGTTGCGGCTCGGCGCCCGGTTCCGACGCCAGGTCCTCGTCCCAACCGATCTCGTTCCCTGCGGCGATTTCGCTACGCGACTTTTCCTCAGGCCGTTGGTCGGGCCGGTCCTTGGCTGACTCGGGTTTCTTGCGGCGTTCGTCACTCATGATGTCAATCCGGCTGAATGCGGCTGGAGGGGCCGGCTCTCTGGCCGTCTACGCCCGTTTCGACTGTTAGGGGCTATCACCGTTCATGGAAGGCGGTGTCGGCGGTGATGAACACCGGTTTGAGGATGAACTGCAGCACCGACTTGCGACCAGTCGCGATGTCCACCTCGCCGGTCATGCCCGGGATCAGGCGGCGCTCTTGGCTGCCGACGTAGGACGTGGCCAGGCTGACACGGACCTTGTAGTAGGGGGCGCCGGTCTCTGGCATCTTGTAGGTGGTCGGGGAAACCTGGGTCACGATGCCCTCGACGGCACCGAAGCGGCTGTAGTCGAAGGCGTCGAATTTGACGAGGGCCTGTTGCCCCGGGCGCACGAATCCGATGTCGCGCGGCGCGACCTGGGCCTCCATCAGGATTTCGCCGTCGACTGGGACGATCTGCGCGATCGTCCCGCCGGGCGGGACCACTGCGCCCTCGCGTGTTTCGGGCAGGCTGATCACCACGCCGTCGATCGGCGCGACCAGCAGTCTACGACCCTCGCGGGCGTTGAGCGCAGTCAGGTCCGCCTCCAGCTCGCGCATCTGTTCGACGATCTGACTGCGTTCGGTGCTTGCGTCCTTGGTGAATTCGGCGCGGATGCGCTCGAGGTCGGACTCGATGGACTCGATGGCGTTGCGTAGCGATTCGGCGCGTGAGCGGGCATCGGAACGGCGCAGTTCGAGCTCGGAGACCTGTTGACGCTCCTCGCTGAGCTGCAGGCGGCTGATCAGGCCCTTGCTGACACCCTCCTCGACGCGCTTGAGCTTCGCTCGCGCCTCGGCCAGTTCGCGGTCCAGCAGGCGCAATTCACCCTCGACACCTTTCAGCGTTGCCTGTTGCTGCTCGACCTCGTTGCGCTTTGCCGCCAGCGCCGCATCGCGAGCGGAGACCTGCGCACGATAGGTTGCGCGCGCCTCGGCCACCATGCGCGGTCGCTCGGAGAAGGGGATGAAGTCGGGTTCGCGCTCCTCCACGAACGCACCTAGCCGTTCCAGCTCAATAGCGAAGCTGGCCATACGTGTCTGCGCCTGGGCAAGATCGCGCTCGAGGTCCGAGACGACGAAGTCGGCGATGTTCTGACCGCGGGTGACGAATTCGCCATCCTCGACGTAGAGCACGCCGACGGTGCCGCCCTCTTCGGTCTGCAGGCTCTGCACGTTGCCCGCCGGCTCGATCTCACCGCGCGCGCGTGCAAGTTCGTCGACCTGTGCCAACGCGGCCCAGACCAGGAACGTGACGACCAGCACGACGATGCCGAGTAGGGCACGGCGCAGGGCGCGGGTCTGCCCCGATTCGTCGAGCTGCGCCTCGATGCGTTCGAGTTGCCGGTCGTCTCCGGCCGTTGCGGTCACGATGTCGGGTGCTGAGGCTTCGTTCATTGAAGGTACTCGTCTATCAGGCCTGCAGTTGGTTGTCGGGGGGTGCGGCAACCGGTCCGGCATGAACCAGATTGCCCTCGTTGAGCACCACGACCTGGTCGGCACGCTGGATTAGATCGGTGCGGTGCGTGGCGAGGATCACGGTGCTTTTGCCACGCAACCCGGCGAGGAGTTCGAGGAACGCTGTCTCGAGCACCGGATCACGATCGGCGAGTGGGTCGTCGAGGAGCAGCAGACCCGGTTCGTCGACCAGCGCCGCCGCCATGTTGACCATGAAGCGGGCTCGCCGATTAGCCCGGTCGTGGCGCCAGGGTTCGAGCCGCGTGGCCAGTGCCGCCTCGGCGCTGTCGGCGCCGATCAGCTGCCACCAGCCAAAGCCGCCGACTCGAGCCAATGCGAGCACGATCGCATCGTCGCTGGCGTTCGGGCGGCGCAGGCGGACGAACTCGCAGACAGTCAGCGGCAATCCGTGGTCGATCTGTGGCACGTAGCCAAGCCAGGCGCGGTAGTCCGCTGGATCGAACTGGCGGATGTCGCGACCACCGACCAGCACGCGTCCATTCTGGGGCTGGCGCACCGAAGCGAGCAGTTCGAGCAGCGTGCTCTTGCCCGCGCCATTGGGCCCGATGACGGCCACGGTCTGACCGCACTCGATCTCAAAGCTGACCCCGTTGACCGCCGGCTCACGCTCGGCGCTGTGACGGTAGAACAGGCGGTCAGCGGTCAGCTTGGCCTGCAGAGCTTCGACCGGAGAGGTGGCAAGCGGATTCTGGTGCTCGCCCTGGGTCGCCATCAATCGCTCGAACTGGCGGCGTGAGGCGACGACCTGACGCGTGCGTGCGTGCGCTGCGAACAGTTGTTGGGCTGGCGTGGTGACGCGCCAGATAAGCATCATCGTTGCGATCAGCCCGCCGGTAGTCATGCCACCCTCGAGTACCAATGCGATGCCCACCGCCATGGTGCAGAGCACCGTGAGCATTGCCAGTGACTGGCCGAGCGTCTGCACGAGGCCATTAGCCAGCGCATGATCCCGGTTGGCCTTGGCTGACTGCACGACAAGGTTGGCGAGGTGCTGGCGGAGCAGTGCCGAACCGCGCACGCCGCGCAGGCTGCGCAGGCGCAGCGTCAGTGCGGAGGTTGTGTCATTGAGCTCGCGTGAGACCCGTCCTGCCTTGGCCGAGCGCGTCTCGACGAGCCGTGAGGTCGGCAGCGACACGACGTAGAAGAGCAGCAAAGCGGTCAGTGGCACCACGGCGATCCAACCGCCGAGCAGCGCGATGACCAGCAGGAAAATCAGCACGAAGGGGTAATCGAGATTGACGATCCCGGCCGACCCACCGAACAGCTGGCGCACACCCTCAGCGCCGCGCAGCCGGCTGAGATTGGCGTCGACTCCACTGCGCAGGGTGCTCTCAAGCGGCAGCCGAAGTGTCTTGATGATGGCGTTGCGCGTGATGTGTGAGCCGGCCCAAGCTGACAGATCGGCCAGCGCGCG
>CBDTVS010000002.1:0-18829 GCA_965364245.1 uncultured Gammaproteobacteria bacterium
TGGGTCAGCCGATCGCCGATGCGGTCAAGCTGATGTTCAAAGAGATCATCATCCCCAACGGCGCCAACAAGCTCCTGTTCCTGATCGCACCGATGTTGTCGATTGGTCCGGCGCTGGCGGCCTGGGCGGTATTTCCGTTCGACGCGGGCTTGGTGCTCGCCGACGTCAATGCCGGGCTGCTCTACATCCTGGCGATGACCTCGCTCGGGGTTTACGGCGTGATCATCGCCGGCTGGGCCTCCAACTCGAAATATGCGTTCCTAGGATCGATACGCTCAGCAGCCCAGATCGTATCGTACGAGATAGCGATGGGATTCGCCCTGGTCGGCGTCCTGGTCGCCGCCGGCAGTCTGAACCTCGGCGACATCGTGGCGGCGCAGCAGGGCAGTGTGCTGCACTGGTTCTGGCTGCCGTTGCTGCCGCTGTTCCTGGTGTACTTCATCTCCGGGGTGGCCGAGACCAACCGCGCACCGTTCGACGTCGCCGAAGGCGAGTCGGAGATCGTCGCCGGCTTCCACGTCGAGTATTCGGGCATGACCTTCGCCGTGTTCTTTCTCGCCGAATACGCCAACATGATCCTGATCTCGGCGCTGAGCGCGCTGATGTTCCTCGGCGGCTGGTTGTCGCCGCTGCCCGACAGCTGGTCGGACGGTGTTTTCCCGCTTGGCGACGGCTTCCACTGGCTACTGCTCAAGACCTTCTTCTTCATGTTCCTGTTTCTGTGGTTTCGCGCGACCTTCCCGCGCTACCGCTACGACCAGATCATGCGCCTTGGTTGGAAGGTGTTCATCCCGATCACGATCGTGTGGATCGTCGTGGTGTCGGTGATGAAGGTGACCGAAATGCCCTGGTGGTTTAACTGAGGCCGGTGCGATGAAAACGATCACCAACTACATCCGCAGCCTGTTCCTGTTCGAACTCCTCAAGGGCCTGAGCGTCACCGGCAGCTACTTCTTCGGACGCAAGTTCACGCTGCAGTATCCGGAGCAGAAGGCGCCGGTATCGCCGCGCTTCCGTGGGCTGCACGCGCTGCGCCGCTACCCGAACGGCGAGGAACGCTGCATCGCGTGCAAACTCTGCGAGGCCGTGTGTCCGGCACTGGCAATCACCATCGAGGCCGAACCTCGCGACGACGGGTCGCGTCGCACCACGCGTTATGACATCGACCTGTTCAAGTGCATCTATTGTGGCTTCTGCGAGGAGTCCTGCCCGGTCGATTCGATCGTCGAGACGCGGATCTACGAGTATCACTTCGAGAACCGCGGTGAACAGATCATGACCAAGCAGATGCTGCTGGACATCGGCGACAAATACGAGCAGCAGCTGGCGGCCGACCGGGCTGCACAGGCCGGCGTGCGCTAGCACCAAGGAAACACGAACATGACTTTCGAAAAGTTTCTTTTCTACCTATTCGCCGCCGTCCTCGTGTTCGCTGCGGTGATGGTCATCACGCGCAAGAACCCGGTGCACTCGGCGCTGTTCCTGGTGTTGGCCTTCTTCAACAGCGCTGGCCTGTGGATGCTCGCCGAGGCGGAGTTTCTCGCCATCGCCCTGGTGCTGGTGTACGTCGGCGCGGTCATGGTGCTGTTCCTGTTCGTGGTGATGATGCTCGATATCAACATCGCCGAGTTGCGCGCCGGTTTCGTCCGCAATGCGCCGGTCGCGATCCTGGTCGCGATTGCGATGGTGGTTGAGTTGGTGATGGTGGTGGGTCCGCAGCGTTTCGGGCTGGATGCCGTGGCCGCGCCGGCGGCTAAACCGGCGGAGTACAGCAATACCGAAGAACTCGGACTGGCACTGTTCACCGAGCATCTGTATGCGTTCGAGATCGCCGCTGTGATCCTGCTGGTGGGGATCGTGGCGGCAATCGGGTTGACTATGCGCAAGCGTCCCGAGACCAGGTACCAGGACCCGTCGCGCCAGGTGACAGTCAAGGCCCGGGACCGCCTGCGGGTTATCAAGATGCGTGCGGAGGAAAAAGCTTGATGATTGCCTTATCCGACTACCTGATGGTCGGCGCGATCCTGTTCTCGCTCAGCGTCGCCGGGATCTTCCTCAACCGCAAGAACGTGATTTTGCTGCTGATGTGCATCGAACTGATGCTGCTCGCGGTCAATATCAATTTCATCGGCTTCTCGTATTTTCTCGGGGATGCGGCCGGGCAGGTCTTCGTCTTCTTCATTCTTACCGTGGCGGCCGCCGAGGCGGCGATCGGTCTGGCGATCCTGGTCGTGCTGTTCCGCAGCCGGCGCACGATCAATGTCGCCGATCTGGACACGTTAAAGGGTTAGGTAGATGGAAGCGATCCTCCTCACCATCGTCCTCGCACCGCTGGCCGGTGCCATCATCGCCGGCCTGTTCCGCAACCAGGTCGGGCGTGTCGGCGCCCACTCGGTGACCATCCTCGGCGTGGCGGTTTCCTGCGCCCTGTCGCTGTATGTGCTTTATCAGTACGCCTTCGCAGGGGCGGCGACCTACAACGAGTCGGTCTACATCTGGATGGTCAGCGACGGCCTGCGCATGGAGATCGGCTTCCTGATCGACCGCCTGACCGCGATGATGATGGCGGTGGTGACCTTCGTCTCGCTGATGGTGCACATCTATACCATCGGCTACATGGCGCACGAAGAGGGGTACCAGCGTTTCTTCAGTTACATCGCCTTGTTCACCTTCTCGATGCTGATGCTGGTCATGTCCAACAACTTCCTGCAGCTGTTCTTCGGCTGGGAGGCGGTCGGACTGGTCTCCTACCTGCTGATCGGGTTCTATTTCAAACGTGAGTCGGCGATTTTCGCCAACCTGAAGGCCTTCCTGGTCAACCGCGTCGGCGACTTCGGCTTCTTGCTCGGCATCGCCGCCATCGCGATGTATTTCGGCAGCCTTGACTACAAAGAGGTGTTCGACAGGGCGCCGCAGTTCGCGGATACCTCGATCGCGATCTGGGGTGACAGCAGCTGGTCGCTGATGACCGTGATCTGCATCCTGCTGTTCATCGGTGCGATGGGTAAATCGGCCCAGGTGCCGCTGCACGTCTGGCTGCCCGATTCGATGGAAGGCCCCACCCCGATCTCGGCGCTGATCCACGCTGCGACCATGGTCACCGCCGGTATCTTCATGGTGGCGCGCATGTCACCGCTGTACGAGCTGTCGGAGACTGCGCTGACCGTCGTGCTGGTGATCGGCGCGACCACGGCGTTCTTCATGGGCCTGATCGGCATCGTGCAGAACGACATCAAGCGGGTGGTGGCCTATTCGACCCTGTCGCAGCTCGGATACATGATTGCCGCACTTGGCGCCTCGGCGTACGCGGCCGGCCTGTTCCACCTGATGACACATGCGTTCTTCAAGGCGCTACTGTTTCTCGCCGCGGGTTCGGTGATCATCGGCATGCACCACGATCAGGACATCCGCAACATGGGTGGCGTGCGCAAATACATGCCAATCACGCACTGGACGGCGCTGCTCGGCTCTCTGGCGCTGATCGGCTTTCCGGGCTTCTCCGGCTTTTTCTCGAAAGACGCCATCATCGAGGCTGTGCACCACTCGCAGATTGCCGGGGCAGGGTACGCCCATGTGCTGCTGGTCGCCGGCGTTTTCGTCACCGCGCTGTACAGCTTCCGCATGTACTTCCTGGTGTTCCACGGCGAGGGCCCGCGTCACTTCGAGCCGCATCACGAAGTCCATGACGAGCATGGAGGTGCGGAAGCTCAGGAACATCACCATGTGCATGACGAGCCGACACCGCACGAATCTCCCTGGGTGGTGACGCTGCCGCTGATCCTGTTGGCGATACCCTCGGTGGTCATCGGTTACCTGACCGTCGGCCCGGTGGTGTTCGGTGACTACTTCAGCGATTCGCTGACGGTCGCGGCCGTCCACGACACGCTTGGCCAGATCGATTTCCACGGCGCGACCGCCTTCCTGGCCCACGGCTTCTTCACGCTGCCGCTGTACCTTGCGCTCGGCGGCCTGGTGACGGCGTGGTACATCTACACGCAGAAGCCCGAGATTGCGCGCAACCTGGCGATCAAATTCGACTGGGTGTATTTCATCCTCAACCGCAAATACGGCTTCGACGAATTCAACCAGGCCGTGTTCGCCGGGGGCGGAAAGCTGCTGGGTAAGTTCCTGTGGCTGGTGGGCGACCGCGCCGTGATCGACGGGTTGGCGGTCAATGGCTCGGCGCATTCGGTCGGCAAACTCGCCATGGTCGTGCGCTATCTGCAGACCGGCATGCTGTATCACTACGCGATGGCAATCATCCTCGGCCTGCTGGGCCTGCTCGGGTGGTTCGTGCTGCGCGGCTAGGCGCTGCCGGACCCACGGACCACAGGTTAAAGAACGAGAGACAACAGAATCATGATTGCAGATTGGCCGATACTCAGTGCGACGATCTGGCTGCCGATCCTGGGCGGCGCGCTCGTGCTCGGAAGTGGCGACAAGGCGCCCAATGTGTCGCGTTGGCTGGCCTTGATCTTCGCCGTGCTGACCTTCCTGGTGAGTATTCCGCTGTACACCGGTTTCGATGCCGGGACGGCGCAGATGCAGTTCGTCGAGTGGGCGCCCTGGGTGCCGTCGTTTGATGTCTACTATTACCTGGGCGTCGACGGCATCTCGATGCCGCTGATCCTACTGACCACCTTCATTTCCGTCCTGGTCATCATCGCCGGCTGGGAAGTCATCCAGTACAAGCCGTCGCAATACATGGCCGCCTTCCTGATCATGGAAGGGGTGATGGTCGGCGTGTTCGCGGCGCTGGACGCGATGCTGTTCTACGTCTTCTGGGAGGCGATGCTGATTCCGATGTTCATCATCATCGGCGTCTGGGGCGGGCCGAACCGGGTCTATGCAACGATCAAGTTCTTCCTTTACACCTTTCTCGGCTCGGTGTTCATGCTGGTCGCCCTGATCTATATGTATTTCCAATCGGGATCGATGGAGATTCTCGCGTTCCACGATTTGCAGCTGAACCTCACTGAGCAGGTATTGATCTTCGTCGCCTTCCTGCTCGCGTTTGCGGTCAAGGTGCCGATGTGGCCGGTGCATACCTGGCTGCCGGACGCGCACGTCGAGGCGCCGACCGGCGGCTCCGTGATCCTGGCCGCGATCATGCTGAAGATCGGCGGCTACGGTTTCCTGCGCTTCAGTCTGCCGATCACGCCTGATGCCAGCAACGAACTGGACTGGCTGATCATCGCCATGTCGCTGATTGCGGTGGTCTACATCGGGTTCGTGGCGCTGGTGCAGCAGGACATGAAGAAGCTGATCGCCTACTCGTCGATCGCGCACATGGGGTTCGTCACCCTCGGCTTCTTCGTCGTGTTCGGCATCCTCGAGCAGACCGGGTCGACCCAGGGTGCCCAGCTCGGCATCGAGGGCGGCATGGTGCAGATGGTCTCGCACGGCTTCATCTCGGGCGCGCTGTTCCTGTGCGTCGGCGTGATGTACGACCGCCTGCACAGCCGCCAGATCGCCGACTACGGCGGCGTGGTGCACACCATGCCGCTGTTCGCGGGCTTCATGGTGCTGTTCGCGATGGCCAACGCCGGCCTGCCCGGCACCTCCGGCTTCGTCGGCGAATTCATGGTCATCCTGTCGAGCTTCAAGGCCAACGTCTGGTACGCCTTCCTGGCCGCCACGACCCTGATCCTCGGCGCCGCCTACACCCTGTGGCTGGTCAAGCGCGTGGTGTTCGGCGAGGTCGTGCACGAGGGCGTCGCCACGCTCAAGGACATCAACGCGCGCGAGACGCTGATCCTCGGCGTGCTCGCCGTCGCCGTGCTCGCGCTCGGCCTCTACCCGGCGCCACTGGTCGACGTCATGCACGCGAGCATCGACAACCTGATCCAGCACGTTATCCAGTCGAAGCTGTGAGCGCACGCTTCGCCGACAGGAACCGACGATGAGTTTCCAGATTCCCGCATTCGCCCCGGCGCTCCCCGAGATCATCGTGCTGACGATGGCCTGCGCCATCCTGGTGATCGACCTCTACATCAGCGAGGAACGGCGCAGCCTGACCTACCTGCTGACCCAGCTGACGCTGGTGGTCGCGGCGCTGGCCACGCTCGGCGGCATGCCTGCCGAGCCCCAGGTGACCTTCTCCGGGACCTTCGTGCGCGACACCATGGGCGACCTGCTCAAGGCCTTCATCTACCTGATGGCCGCCGGCGTGTTCCTCTACTCGCGCGACTACCTGCGTGCACGCAAGCTGTTCACCGGCGAGTTCCACGTCACCGGGCTGTTCGGCGTGCTCGGCATGATGGTGATGGTCTCGGCACACAGCCTGCTGACCGTCTACCTCGGTCTCGAGCTGCTGTCGCTGGCGCTCTACGCGATGGTCGCCTACGACCGTGATTCGTTGCCGGCCACCGAGGCGGCGATGAAGTACTTCGTGCTCGGTGCGCTCGCCTCCGGCCTGCTGCTGTACGGCATGTCGATGCTCTACGGGGTGACCGGCACGCTCGACCTCGCCCTGATCGCCGAGCGCCTGGCCGACAGCGATCGCGGCAATCCGGCGCTGGTGTTCGGTATTGCCTTCCTCGTCGCCGGCCTGGCCTTCAAGCTCGGCGCGGTGCCGTTCCACATGTACCTGCCCGACGTCTACCATGGCGCGCCGACCGCGGTGACGGTCTTCGTCGGAACCGCACCGAAGATCGCCGCATTCGCCATGACCATGCGCGTGCTGGCCGAGGGGCTGGCGCCGCTGCAGGCCGACTGGCAGCAGATGCTGGTGGTGCTCGCGGTGCTCTCCCTGGCGCTGGGCAACGTGGTCGCCATCGCCCAGACCAACCTCAAGCGCATGTTCGCCTACTCGACCATCTCGCACGTCGGCTTCATCCTGCTCGGGGTGCTGTCCGGGACCGCCGAGGGCTATGCCGGGGCGATGTTCTACGCCATCACCTACGCGATCATGGCGCTCGGTGGCTTCGGCATGATCCTGCTGCTCACCCGCGAGGGTTTCGAAGCCGACAACCTCGACGACTTCCGCGGTCTCAACGAGCGCAGTCCCTGGTTCGCCTTCATGATGCTGCTGGTGATCTTCTCGATGGCCGGTGTGCCGCCGACCGTCGGTTTTTACGCCAAGTTGGTGGTGTTGGAAGCGGTGGTGCAGGTGGACATGGTCTGGCTGGCGATCGTCGCGGTGCTGTTCTCGGTGGTGGGTGCCTTCTACTACCTGCGTATCATCAAGCTGATGTACTTCGACGAGGTCGAGGACCGCAACCCGATCGGCGCCGCTCCGGACCTGCGCTTCGCGTTGTCGGTGAACGGTCTCGCGGTGCTGCTGCTCGGCCTGTTCCCGGGCGGCCTGATGGCGCTCTGCATCGGCGCCCTGACCTGAAAAACAGGCCGCGTCGCGACTGCTGTTGTGTTCGGCAGGGGGCGTGGGTACAATGCGCATCCGTTGTTGCGGGGTGGAGCAGTCCGGTAGCTCGTCGGGCTCATAACCCGAAGGTCCCAGGTTCAAATCCTGGCCCCGCTACCACACAACACGGTGGATCGAGAAAAGCCCCGTTTCGACGGGGCTTTTTGTTGGAGCCGGGACGCCACGGCGTCGCGGTGGACTTTTCGAGGAAGGGCCGTGGGCCCTTTCTTTGTTTTACGCGGAGCGTGGATGCGCCAGGCCCCGGAGAAACTGCGCGAGATGATCGAGCCGATCGTCACCGGCCTCGGCTACGAGGCGGTCGGCATCGAGTTGCTGGCGCAGGGAGGAGGCGAGCTGTTGCGCATCTACATCGACCGGCCCGACGGCGTGACGGTCGAAGACTGCGAGCGGGTCAGTCACCAGGTCAGCGGCATGCTCGACGTCGAGGATCCGATTCGCGGGGACTACACCCTCGAGGTCTCCTCGCCGGGTATCGACCGGCCGCTGTTCCGGCGCGAGGACTTCGCCCGTTTCGCGGGCCGGCGCGTGAAGCTCAAGCTGCGTGCGCCGATCGCAGGTCGCGCCCGCTACACCGCGCAACTGCACGGTCTCGAGGGCAACGAAGTGCTGCTCGAGGTGGACGGCGAAGCGCTGCGCTTCGCCTACGAAGAGATTGACCAGGCGCGCCTGGTGGACGACACCCGGCCCGGCCGGGGTCATGCTGGAGAGTCCGGGGAATGAGTAAAGAGATCCTGATGGTCGTCGACGCTGTCTCGCTCGAGAAGAGCGTCGAGAAACCGATCATTTTCGAGGCCATCGAGCTCGCGTTGGCATCCGCCACGCGCAAGAAGCACGGTGGCGACATCGACGTGCGCGTGGCCATCGATCGCATGACCGGTGACTACGCCACCTTCCGTCGCTGGGAGGTGATCTCACCCGACGTCGAGTTCGACGAGGACGACGAGCCCGAGGAGTTCGAGTTCCATCCCGAGCGTCAGGTGTGGCTCGACGACGCGCGCGAGCAGAACCCGGAGCTGCAGCCGGGCGACTACATCGAAGAACCGATGGAGTCGGTCGAATTCGGGCGCATCGCCGCGCAGGCCGCCAAGCAGGTCATCGTGCAGAAGGTGCGCGAGGCCGAGCGGGCGCAGATCGTCGAACAGTACACCGGCCGCGAGGGTGAGCTGGTCGGCGGCATCGTCAAGCGCGTCGAGCGCGGCAACGTCTACATCGATCTCGGCGGCAACGCCGAGGCGGTGATCTTCCGCGAGGAGATGATCCCGCGCGAGTCGGTGCGCGGCGGCGATCGCATCCGCGGCTACCTGCGCGAGGTGCGCTCGGAGCCGCGCGGGCCGCAGTTGTTCGTCACCCGTACCGCGCCGGAACTGCTGATCGAACTGTTCACCCTCGAGGTGCCCGAGATCGGCGAGGGGCTGATTGACATTCTGGGCGCGGCCCGTGACCCGGGCTCGCGGGCCAAGATCGCGGTGCGCTCCAACGAGCCGCGCATCGATCCGGTCGGCGCCTGTGTCGGTATGCGCGGCTCGCGCGTCCAGGCGGTCTCGAACGAGCTCGCCGGCGAGCGCGTCGACATCATTCCGTGGAACGACAATCCGGCGCAGCTGGTGGTCAATGCCATGCAGCCGGCCGACGTGGTCTCGATCGTGGTCGACGAGGAGAGTCACAGCATGGACCTCGCCGTGGACGAGGAGCAGCTGTCGCAGGCGATCGGCCGTGGCGGTCAGAACATCCGTCTCGCGTCGCAGCTGACCGGCTGGGAACTCAACGTCATGACCATCGAGGAGGCCGAGGCCAAGAGCGAGGCCGAGGCGGCCAAGGCCCAGGCGGTGTTCATGGAGGCGCTCGACGTCGACGAGGAGGTCGCGGTCATCCTGGTCCAGGAGGGCTACACCACCGTCGACGAGATCGCCTTCGTCCCCGAGGCGGAACTGCTCGAGATCGAGGAGTTCGAGGAGGGGATCGTCGAGGAGCTGCGCAACCGCGCACGCGACGTGCTGCTGATGCAGGCGATCGCCAAGGAGGAGAAGCTCGACGGCGTCGAACCTGCAGAGGACCTGCTGGAGATGGAAGGCATGGAGCGCAAGCTCGCCTTCGAGCTCGCCAGTCGCGGCATCGTCACGATGGAAGACCTCGCCGAGCAGGACGTGGACACCCTGATGGAGATCGACGGCATGGACGAGACGCGCGCCGGCGAACTGATCATGACGGCACGCGCACCGTGGTTCGAGAACGAGGCCGAGGCCTGAAACAGGCCCGGGAGAGACAGGCATGTCCGATTCGACAGTCAAACAGCTCGCTGCAGTGGTCGGCATTCCGGTCGACCGTCTGCTGACCCAGTTCGCGGAGGCCGGCCTGGCTAAGGACGGTCCCGACGCGGCGGTCAACGACGAGGAGAAGGTCACGCTGCTGCAGTTCCTGCGTGCGGCCCACGGCAAGGAGAAGGCCGCGGACCCCACGCTTACGCCGCGTAAGGTGACGCTCAAGCGTAAGTCGGTCAGCGAGTTACGGCAGCGCCAGAGCCTGCCCGGCGGACAGGCGCGCAACAAGACGGTCAGCGTCGAGGTGCGCAAGAGCCGCACCTACGTCAAGCGCAGCGCCGATGAGGCCGAGAGCACCCAGGCCGAGGCGGATGAGGCGCGGCGCAAGCTCGCCGAGCTGCAGGCCGACAAGGTCGCCGAGGAACAGCGCGTCCGCGACGAGCTGGCCAAGCGCCGCGGTGCCGAGGAGGATAAGCGCCGCGCCGAGGAGGAGGAGGCCAAGCGCATCGCCGAGGAGGCCGAGCGCAAGCGGGCCGAGGAAGAGGAGGCGAAGCGCGCGGCCGAGGAGCTCGCGCAGCGCCAGGCTGCCGAAGCGGCGCGCGCCAAGTCGACGCCGGCGCGCGTCAAACCGGCCGAAAAGCCCAAGGCCGAGCGCGGTCGCGACAAGGACAAGCGCTCGAGCCGCTACGGCCGCGAGGAGCTGCACGTCGCCAGCGAGAAGAGCGGGCGGCGCAAGAAGGGACCGCGCGTGCGCGGCCGCGCCGCGCGTACCGCCGCGACCAGCGAACACGGTTTCACGATGCCGACCGCGCCGGTGGTGCGCGAGGTCACGGTCCCGGAGACCATCAGCGTTGCCGATCTCGCCCAGCGCATGGCGGTCAAGGCCGCCGAGGTGATCAAGGCGATGATGCAGATGGGCGTGATGGCGACCATCAACCAGGTCATCGACCAGGACACCGCGGTGCTGGTGATCGAGGAGATGGGCCACAAGCCGAAGCTGGTCACCGAGTCCGCCATCGAGGAGAGCCTCAAGCTCGGCGGCGAGAGCGATGCGGCCACCGTGCGGCGTCCGCCGGTGGTCACCATCATGGGCCATGTCGACCACGGCAAGACCTCGCTGCTCGACCACATCCGCGCGACCAAGGTGGCCGACGGCGAGGCCGGCGGCATCACCCAGCACATCGGCGCCTACCACGTCGACACCGACAGGGGCACCGTCACCTTCCTCGACACCCCGGGCCACGAGGCATTCACCGCGATGCGCGCGCGCGGCTCCGAGGTGACCGACATCGTGGTGCTGGTGGTGGCCGCCGACGACGGCGTGATGCCGCAGACCATCGAGTCGATCCAGCACGCCAAGGCCGGCTCGGTGCCGCTGGTGGTGGCGGTCAACAAGATCGACAGGCCCGAGGCCGATCCGGACCGGGTCAAGAACGAGCTCACCAAGTACGAGGTGATCCCCGAGGATTGGGGTGGCGAATACCAGTTCATCAACGTCTCGGCCAAGACCGGCGAGGGCATCGATGCGCTGCTCGAGGCGATCCTGCTGCAGGCCGAGCTGATGGAGCTCAGCGCGCCGGTCGAGGACACCGCGCGCGGCGTGGTGCTCGAGTCGCGCCTCGAGAAGGGGCGTGGTCCGGTGGCCACGGTACTGGTCAAGAGCGGCACGCTGCGCAAGGGCGACGTGGTGCTGTGCGGATCCGAGTTCGGTCGCGTGCGCGCGCTGTTCGACGAGAACGGCAAGCAGGTCGACACGGTCGGGCCGTCGATGCCGGCCGAGCTGCTCGGCCTGTCCGGTGCGCCGAACGCCGGCGACGAGGTGCTCGCCCACGCCGACGAACGCAAGGTGCGCGAGATCGCCTCCTATCGCCAGAACAAGCTGCGCGAGGTGCGCCTGGCCAAGCAGCAGGCGGCCAAGCTCGAGGACATGTTCTCGCAGATGGAGGCGGGTGAGACCCAGCAGCTGAACCTGGTGATCAAGGCCGACGTGCAGGGCAGCGTCGAGGCGCTGCGCGACTCGCTGGTCAAGCTCTCCAACGACGAGGTCAAGGTCAACGTGATCGCTTCCGGCGTCGGCGGCATCACCGAATCCGACGTCAATCTCGCGGCCGCCTCGCAGGCGGTGATGGTCGGCTTCAACGTGCGTGCCGATGCCTCGGCGCGCCGGCTGGTCGCCGAGAACGGTGTCGACCTGCACTACTACAGCGTCATCTACGACGTCATCGACGAGGTCAAGAAGGCGCTGTCGGGCATGCTCGCACCGGAGATGCGCGAGCAGATCGTTGGCCTGGCCGAGGTGCGCGACGTGTTCCGTTCGCCGAAGCTCGGCGCCATCGCCGGCTGCCTGGTCATGGAAGGCACGGTCAAGCGCTCGAACCCGATCCGCGTGCTGCGTGAAAACGTGGTGATCTACGAGGGTGAGCTGGAATCGCTCCGTCGCTTCAAGGACGACGTCAACGAGGTGCGCGCCGGCACCGAGTGCGGTATCGGCGTGAAGAACTACAACGACGTCAAGGTCGGTGACCAGATCGAGGTCTACGAGACGGTGAAGGTGCAGCGCGAGCTGTGACCCTGCAGCGCGCCACGCCACCCCTGACCCGCGACCGGGAGCAGCACCGATGCCGAGGGAATTCAGCCGCAGCCGCCGGGTCGGTGAGCAGATCCGCCGCAGCCTGGCGCAGCTGATCCACGACGAGGTCAAGGATCCGGGGGTCGGCATGGTCACGCTGACCGCGGTCGAGCTGAGCCCGGACCTGGCCCACGCACGGGTCTTCTTCACCGCGCTGGTCGATGACGACGCGGCGCAACGTGCCAGCGAGGCCGCGCTGCAGCGCGCCGCCGGGTTCCTGCGTCGCGAGCTGGGACGCCTGGTCAAGCTGCGACTGGTCCCCGACCTGCAGTTCGTCTACGACCGTTCGGTCGACCACGGCCGGCGCCTCAGCGCGCTGATCGACGAGGCCGTCGCCGGCGCCCCGCACCGCGACGACGAAACGGGCGACTGAGCCCCCCGATCACGCCCGAGGCAATGCATGGCCCGTAGACGCTCCCAAGGCCGCCCGGTAACGGGCATCCTGCTGCTCGACAAGCCGATCGGCATGACCTCGAATGCCGCGCTGCAGGTGGTCAAGCGACTCTTCAGGGCACGCAAGGCGGGCCACACCGGCAGCCTCGACCCGCTGGCCAGCGGCCTGCTGCCGATCTGCCTCGGCGAGGCGACCAAGGTCTCGGCCTACCTGCTCGACGCCGACAAGCACTACCAGGTACGCGTGCGTCTCGGGGTCACCACCACCACCGGCGACGCCGACGGCGAGGTGCTCGAGACGCGTGAGGTGGCACCATTCGACGACGCCGGCCTCGAAGCGGTGCTGGTCGGATTGCGCGGCGAGATCGATCAGGTGCCGCCGATGTACTCGGCGCTGCGCCACAAGGGCCAGCGCCTCTACCAGCTGGCGCGCGAAGGCATCGAGGTCGAGCGCGCGCCACGCCGCATCACCATCCATTCCCTCGTGGCACGCATCGTCGCCGCCGACGAGCTCGAGCTCGTCGTGCACTGCTCCAAAGGCACCTACGTACGCACCCTGGCCGAGGAGATCGGTGCCGGGCTGGGCTGTGGCGCGCACGTGATCGCACTTCGCCGCACCGGCGTGGGGCCTTACGACGAGTCCGGACTCCTGTCCCTCGACGCGCTGCGCGACGAGGCGGAAGCCGAGGGTCACGAGGCGCTCGACCGGCATCTGCTGCCGGTGGTCTCGGCGCTGGCCCACTGGCCGCAGCTGCGCCTGTCCGGGGACGCCGCCTACTACCTGCGCCAGGGCCAGGCGGTGGTGGTGCCCAAGGCTCCGACCAGCGGCTGGCTCTGCCTGTTCAGTGAGGACGGCGGGTTCATCGGCGTCGGCCAGGTCCAGGACGACGGCCGGGTCGCGCCGCGCCGCCTGTTCGAGCGGGCGCGGGACGGCTGATCGCTCGCGGCCACCACATTCGGCGGGTCCGGTACTCGAATTGCGAAATGCCTTGTGGGTGCCGAGCGCGTCGGAGTAAAATGCGCAATTCACGTTCACGGTAAACAAGCGTTTCAGGAGTAGTCGATGGCACTGTCTGCCGAAGAGAAGGCCCAGGTGGTCAACGAGTTCGCGCGTGGCGCGGGCGACACCGGTTCCCCAGAGGTCCAGGTGGCCCTGCTAACCCGCCGGATCGAGGGGCTTTCCAACCACTTCTCCGGCCACAAGGGCGACCACCACTCGCGCCGCGGGCTGCTGCGCATGGTCAACCAGCGCCGCAAGCTGCTCGACTACGTCAAGCGCAGCGACCTCGAACGTTATCGCCAGCTGATCGCCCGCCTCGGGCTGCGTCGCTAGACCGGCCCGGGAGCACAACGACATGGCAGCAATCAGCAAGAGTTTTCGTTACGGCAACCACACTGTCACCCTCGAGACCGGCGAGATCGCCCGCCAGGCGACCGGCGCGGTCATGGTGCGCATGGACGACACCGCCGTCCTGGTGACTGCGGTCGGACGCACTGACGCCGACCCCAACCGTGACTTCTTTCCCCTGACGGTCAACTACCAGGAGCGCACCTACGCCGGTGGCAAGATCCCTGGTGGCTTCTTCAAGCGCGAAGGACGTCCGACCGAGAAGGAAACCCTGACCTCGCGCCTGATCGACCGCCCGATCCGGCCGCTGTTCCCGAAGGGCTTCCGCAACGAGGTCCAGGTGATCGCCACCGTCATGTCGGTCGACCCGAACATGGACCCGGACATTCCGGCCATGCTCGGCGCCTCGGCGGCGCTGGCGCTCTCCGGCATGCCGTTCCAGGGTCCGATCGGCGCGGCGCGGGTCGGCTACATGGACGGTGAGTACGTGCTCAACCCGGGCCACGAGGAGCGTGCCGAGTCGCAGCTCGATCTGGTCGTCGCCGGCACCAGCCACGCGGTGCTGATGGTCGAATCCGAGGCCAACGAGCTCTCCGAGGAGGTGATGCTCGGTGCGGTCCTCTTCGGCCACGAGCAGATGCAGGCCGCGATCGACGTGATCAACGAACTCGTCGCCGAGGCCGGCAAGCCCAAGTGGGCGTTCGAGGCCAAGGGCGTCGATCCCGAGCTCGAGAGCAAGGTGCGCGCCCAGTGTGAGGCCGCGCTCGGCGAGGCCTACACCATCGCCGACAAGCAGGAGCGCTACGCGCGCGTCGACGCCGTCCGCGCCGACGTGGTCGCCGCGCTGGCTGCAGGTGATGACGCCGCCTACGACACCGGCGCGGTCCTCGAGGTGTTCGGCAAGGTCGAGAAGGCGCTGGTGCGTGGCCGCATCATCGCCGGCGAGAAGCGGATCGACGGGCGCGACCTGAACACCGTGCGTCCGATCACCGTCAAGGTTGGCGTGCTGCACCGTACCCACGGCTCGGCGCTGTTCACCCGCGGCGAGACCCAGGCGCTGGTGGTCGCCACGCTCGGTACCGCTCGCGATGCGCAGTTCATCGAGGCCCTCGAGGGCGAGCGCCGCGATCCGTTCATGCTGCACTACAACTTCCCGCCCTATTGCGTCGGCGAGACCGGCTTCGTCGGATCGCCCAAGCGGCGCGAGATCGGCCACGGCCGCCTGGCGCGGCGCGGTGTCCAGGCGACCATGCCGAGCATGGACGATTTCCCCTACACCATCCGTGTGGTCTCCGAGATCACCGAGTCCAACGGCTCGAGTTCGATGGCCTCGGCGTGCGGTACCAGCCTCGCGCTGATGGACGCCGGCGTGCCGGTCAAGGCTCCGGTGGCGGGTATCGCCATGGGCCTGATCAAGGAGGGTGACAAGTTCGCGGTGCTCTCCGACATCCTCGGCGACGAGGACCACCTCGGCGACATGGACTTCAAGGTGGTCGGGTCCGAGAGCGGCGTCACCGCGCTGCAGATGGACATCAAGATCGACGGCATCACCCGCGAGATCATGGAGGCCGCGCTGGCCCAGGCCCGTGAAGGCCGTCTGCACATCCTCGGCGAGATGGGCAAGGTGATCGACAAGCCGCGCGACGACATCTCCGAGTTCGCGCCGCGCATCCTGACCATCAAGATCGACCCGGACAAGATCCGCGACGTGATCGGCAAGGGTGGCGCCACCATCCGCGCCATCACCGAGGAGACCGGCGCCACCATCGACATCACCGACGACGGCACGGTCAAGATCGCCTCGGTCGACAAGTCGGCCGGTGACGCGGCGCGTCTGCGCATCGAGGAGATCACCGCCGATGTCGAGGTGGGCAAGATCTACAACGGCAAGGTGGTCAAGCTGATGGACTTCGGCGCCTTCGTCTCGATCCTGCCCGGCCGCGACGGTCTGGTGCACATCTCGCAGATCTGCGAGGAGCGCGTCGAGAACGTCAGCGACAAGCTCAGCGAGGGCGACATGGTGCGGGTCAAGGTGCTCGAGGTCGATCGCCAGGGACGCGTCCGCCTGAGCATGAAGGCGATAGCCGAGGGCGAGTAGCCGCTCGCCACCCACGACGCATCAAAAGGGGAGCCTCGGCTCCCCTTTCTCGTCATGGCGCTGTGCGGGGCTCAGCCGGCGCGCGCGGTGCGGTCGGATTCGAGTGCGTCGAGCAGCGCCGTGCGTAACGCCTCCAGCCGTGCCGGGTCGGTGATCGCCGCGTCGTGCTCGTCGGTGATGTAGAAGACGTCCTCCGCGCGGTTGCCGAAGGTGCCGATCTTGGCGTTCTGCACCCGCGCCCCACAGCTTGCGAACGCCTGTCCGACACGCGACAGCAGGCCGGGGCGGTCGGCCGCGATCAGCTCCACGACCGTCCGCTCGGCGTTCGCGTCGGTGCTGAAATCGATGCGCGTCGGCAGCGGGAAATGCTGCAGGTGGCGCGGGGTGCGGCGCGCCACCGGCTGCGGGGCGCCATCCTGCGAGGCCAGCCCCTGTTGCAGCCGGTCACGGATCTCGTCGAGGCGGTAGATGGCCTCGATCGGCGCTCCGGAATCGTCGAGCACCACGTAACTGTCGAGCGTGTGACCACTGCGCGACGAGATGATGCGCGCGTCGACCACCGTCAGGCCGAGCTGCTCGAGGATCGACGTGGTCTGCGCGAACAGGCGCTGTGCGTTCTGGGTGTAGACGAAGATCTCCGAGCCGCCGCGCGGGCCCTCCTGGCGCACCGCGATGAGCGGTGTCTCCGGCGCCTCGTGGGCGGCGATCAGCTGGGTGTGCCAGGCGATCTCGTCGGCCTTGTGGCGCAGGAAGTACTCCTCTGTGAACTCGGCCCACACCGCGTTGACCTGGTCGTCGGGCACCTGGCGCGATTTGAGCAGCGCGCGGGCCATGACGCTCACGCCGCGGATGCGCTCCTGGGCGTCGAGCGGGTGCTCGAGGCCACGCCGTAGCGCACGCTTGGTCGAGGTGTAGAGCTCGGCGAGCAGGGTCTCCTTCCACGACGTCCAGAGCTTGGAATTGGTGGCGCGGATGTCGGCCACGGTCAGCAGGTAGAGGTAGTCGAGACGCACCTGGTCGCCGACCATGTTGGCGAAGCTGTTGATCACGTCCGGGTCGCTGGTGTCCTCGCGTTGCGCGGTGCGCGACATCGCCAGGTGGTGATCCACCAGCCAGCCGACCAGCTGGGTGTCGTAGCGGCCGAGGTAGTGGTCGCGGCAGAACACCTCGGCGTCGCTGGCGCCGAGCTTGGAGTGGTCGCCGCCACGGCCCTTGGCGATGTCGTGGAACAGGCCGGCCAGGTAGAGCAGCTCGATCTTCGGCAACGTCTGGGCGATCTGGCTCAGGCGCGGGAACTCGTGGTGGTGCTCGGGAACCGTGAAGCGGCGCAGGTTGCGCACCACGCGCAGCGTGTGCTCGTCGACGGTGTAGACGTGGAACAGGTCGTACTGCATCAGCCCGACCACCGCGCCGAACGCCGGCAGGTAGGCGGCGAGCACGCCGTAGCGGTTCATGCGCCGCAACTCGTGGGTGATGCCCTGCGGCTGACGCAGGATCTCCATGAACAGGCTGCGCGCACGCACGTCGGCGCGGAACGCGTCGTCGATCAGGTGGCGGTGACTGCGCACCAGGCGGATGGTCGACGCGCGCACCCCCTGCAGTTCCGGGTGCTGCTGCATCAGCAGGAACAGCTCGAGCAGCGCGAACGGGTAGCTCTCGAACACGTCGTCGCTGATCGCCTCGAGAAAGCGGTGGCGCACCTGGAAACGCCGGTTCAGCGGCTGTGGCGTGGCGTGGTCGTCGGCGTAGAGGATGGTCTCCTGGAACAGCTGCAGCAGCATCTCGTTGAGCCGGGAGAGCTCCATCACCACCCGGTAGTACTGCTTCATGAACTGCTCGACGCCGAGGCGCCCGGCCTCGTCGTCGTGGTAGTCGAACTGCTCGGCGAGGGTGCGCTGGTAGTCGAACAGCAGGCGGTCCTCGCGTCGCCCGGCGAGCACGTGCAGCGCGAAGCGTACCTGCCACAGGAACGCCTGACCGTCGATCAGGGTCGCGTACTCCTCCTCGGTCAGGAAATCGTGGTCGACCAGGTCGTGGAGCGTGGCCGCGGCGAAATGCCGCTTCGACACCCAGCCGATCATCTGGATGTCACGCAGCCCGCCCGGGCTCTCCTTGACGTTCGGCTCGAGGTTGTAGCCGGTGTCGTGATAGCGCGCGTGGCGGGCCTGCTGCTCGGCCAGCTTCTCCTCGAAGTAGCGGCGGCTGGTCCAGACGCTGTCGTCACGGATCAGGCCGCCGAGCGCGGCGAACAGGTCCTCGGCCTCGCCGCACAGCAGGCGCGCCTCGAGCAGGTTGGTCTCGATGGTGATGTCGCGCGCGCTCTGTTCGATGCACTCGGCAAGCGAGCGCACGCTGTGTCCGACCTCGAGGCCGATGTCCCACAGGAAGGTGATGAACGGTTCGATGCGCTCGCGGTAGCGCTCGTGGTCGTCACCGCGCAGCAGGATCATCAGGTCGATGTCCGAGCCCAGATGCAGTTCGCCGCGACCGTAACCGCCGACCGCGATCGAAGTGGCGGCGCCAGGCGCGTTCGAGGATCCCGTCGATGAATGCCGCGTGGCGCGGCACCAGCAGGCTCGCCGGCGTGCCGGCCAGGAACGCCTCGCGCTGGGCCTCGATCGCCCCGCTGAGCGCATCGCGGAACCCGGCGATCGGGCTGGACGCGGCCTCGAGGTCGCGATCGAAGGCGGTGAAGTCGAAGACGGCCTCGCTGGCGGGG
>CBDTVS010000003.1:0-16480 GCA_965364245.1 uncultured Gammaproteobacteria bacterium
TTGATCGCGATGCGGTAGAGCCAGGTGTAGAAGGCGCTGTCGCCGCGAAACTTGCGAATCGCCCGGTAGGCCTTGAGGAAGGTCTCCTGGGTGACGTCCAGCGCCTCGCTGTGATCGGACACGTAACGCGCTACCAACTTGACCACCTTGTGCTGATACTTGCGTACGAGGACATCGAACGCCGCCTTCTCGCCCTGCTGGACACGCCTGACCAGTTTCAGGTCGACGTTCCGCTCACTCATGGCCGGGTCCCTCCGTCACGGTTAGGCCGCAGGCCATGGGCTGGTGAATAGACAACGTGGTCATGGTTAAGTTCGCGGCGTGCCGTAAGCGTCGTGCTAGACTTTTGCTTCCTTAGATTACACGCGCGGCGCCGCAGGGGCGCCGGGTGCGTCTCTATCTTAACTGCGATCCGATTACGAGGTCATGCGCGCGCAGCAGCGACACGACGTGCTGGTGATCGGAAGCGGTGCGGCGGGCCTGACCGCAGCTCTGCAGCTGGCCGACTTCGCCGACGTCGCGGTGCTCGCCAAGGGTGCCCTCGACGAGTGTTCCACGCGCTACGCCCAGGGCGGGGTCGCCGCGGTGCTCGACCGCAGCGACTCGATCAGCGCCCACGTCGAGGACACGCTCGCGGCCGGTGCCGGACTGTGCAACCCGGACGCGGTGCACTTCACCGTCGCCCACTCCGCCGAGGCGATCGCCTGGCTGATCGAGCTCGGGGTGCCCTTCACGCGCGAGACCGGGCCCGACGGACGCGACGTCTACCACCTGACCCGCGAGGGCGGACACAGCCGCCGGCGGGTGATCCACGCCGCCGACTACACCGGTCTCAGTATCGAGGAAACGCTGCTCGCGCACGCCCGCGCACACCCGCGCATCCACCTGTTCGAGCGCCATATCGCCATCGACCTCGTGACCAGCGACGACGGCGGGGACGCGCGGCGCTGCGTCGGCGCCTACGTCCTCGATCTCGCGGCTGACGAGGTGGTCGCGTTCAGTGCTCGCAGCGTGGTGCTGGCCAGCGGCGGCGCGAGCAAGGTCTACCTCTACACCAGCAACCCGGATGGCGCGACGGGCGACGGCATCGCGATGGCGTGGCGCGCCGGCTGCCGGGTGGCCAATCTCGAGTTCAACCAGTTCCATCCCACCTGCCTGTTCCATCCGGAGGCCAAATCCTTCCTGATCACCGAGGCGCTGCGCGGCGAGGGCGCCCGCCTGCTGCTGCCGGATGGCACCCGTTTCATGCCGAGCTTCGACCCACGCGGCGAACTCGCGCCACGCGACATCGTCGCCCGCGCCATCGACCACGAGATCAAGCGCCTCGGTATCGATTGCGTGCTGCTCGACATCAGCCACCAGCCGGCCGAGTTCATCCGCAGCCATTTCCCGACCGTCCACGACCGCTGCCTGACGTTCGGCATCGACATCACCCGCGAGCCGATCCCGGTCGTGCCAGCCGCCCACTACACCTGCGGCGGGGTGCGCACCGACCTGCGGGGCCGCACCGATGTCGAGGGTCTCTACGCGATCGGCGAGACGGCCTGCACCGGGCTGCATGGCGCCAACCGCATGGCCAGCAACTCGCTGCTCGAATGCCTGGTATTCGCGCGTGCCGCCGCGGCCGACATGCGCGCGCGCTTGCCCGACATCGCCCCGGCACCTGGCCTGCGCGCATGGGACGAGAGCCGGGTCACCGACTCCGACGAAGAGGTCGTGGTCGCACACAACTGGGACGAACTGCGGCGTTTCATGTGGGACTACGTGGGTATCGTGCGCACCGACAAGCGGCTGCGGCGGGCGCACGACCGGGTCGCGCTGCTGCTGCGCGAAATCGCCGAGTACTACGGCAACTTCCGGGTCACCAACGACCTGCTGGAGCTGCGCCACCTGGCGGTGGTCGCCGACCTGATCATCCGCTCGGCGATGGCGCGCCGCGAGAGCCGCGGCCTGCACTACACCCTCGATCACCCCGCCGACGACGCCGATAGCGTGCCGACCGACACGGTGCTGACGCCGGCCAACCTGCCACGGAACCCGTTCTGCGAGCAGGACGACTAGCGCCGCGCCGCCAGCCAGCGGCGCAGCGCTACGTGGTCGTCTTCCGCTACCGCGTCCGCCCATACCGAGATCACGCAACGGCGCCCGTCGTCGAGTCGCAGCGGCAGGGTCACGAGCCACGGGTGGCGCAGGCCAGCGCCCCCCGGCCGCGCCTCGTGGGCTCTGCCGTCACGGTCAAGCAGCCACCAGCCTCCGTCCTGCGCCGCGACCAGGCGCGTCCACAGAGGCGCGCGCAGCGTCAGGCGCAGGCTGACCAGGAGCATTGCCGCGAGGAGCAGCATTAGGGACTTCGGCCAGGGCAGGGTCGGCAGCACCAGCAGGGCCGCGGCGTGTACCACCAGGATCAGGCCACGCCACAGGCGCGACGGGCGCAGTGCCAGGTCAGGTGCTGGCGCGGATCGCGGCGATGACGGGGATGAACTCCTTTTCATCCGGTTCCTCGTGTCCGAGCAACAAACCCAGCAGCTGCTGGTCGCCGGTCTCGAGCAGGCGTTCGAAGGCCGGGCGCTGCGCTGCGGGCAACGCGTCGTAACCACGCTCCATGAAGCCCTCGAGCAGCAGGTCGAGTTCGAGCATGCCGCGCCGGCAGGCCCAGGTCAGGCGGGCGCGGTCGGCGTCCATCGAGGTACGGTCAGATCGCCTTCTTCAGCATCAACTGCTTGATGTGGCCGATCGCCTTGGTCGGGTTCAGCCCCTTCGGGCAGACCTCGACGCAGTTCATGATGGTATGGCAGCGATACAGCTTGTACGGCCCTTCGAGGTCGTCGAGGCGCTCGTCGGTGGCCTGGTCACGGCTGTCGGCGAGAAAGCGCCATGCCTGCAGCAGTGCCTGCGGGCCCAGGTACTTGTCCGGATTCCACCAGAACGACGGGCACATCGTCGAGCAGCAGCCGCACATGATGCACTCGTAGAGGCCGTCGAGCTTCTCGCGATCCTCGATCGACTGCAGGTGCTCGATCTCGGGCTCGGGATCGCGGTTGATCAGGTACGGCTTCACCGCCCGGTACTGGCGGTAGAAGCCGGTCATGTCCACGACCAGGTCGCGGATCACCGGTAACCCGGCCCCCGGACGGATCTCGATCGGCTCGGCGAGGTCGGCCAGCTTGGTCAGGCAGGCGAGCGCCGAGCGACCGTTGATGTTCATCGCGTCGGAGCCGCAGACACCCTCACCACAGGAGTGGCGGAAACTCAGCGTCTCGTCCACGCCCTTGATCTTGATCAGGGCCTCGCGGACCACCATGTCGGCACCGATCTCGGGCAGGTCGTACTCCTGCATGTAGGGCTCACGATCGGTCTCGGGGTTGTAGCGGTAGATACGAAAACGCATGGCTGGTGCTCTCTCGCTTGAGTTGGCGTCGGCTGGACCGTGGCCCCGCTCAGTAGGTGCGCTTCTTGGGCGGGAAGCTCTCGACCGTCAGCGGCTGGGTGCGCACCGGCTTGTAGGCCAGCTTGCGACCCTCGCGCAGGTAGAGCGTGTGCTGCATCCAGTTCGCGTCGTCGCGTTCCGGGAAGTCGACGCGCGAGTGCGCGCCGCGGCTCTCCTGGCGCGCGTGCGCCGAGGTCACCGTGGCCAGGGCGATGTCGGCCAGGTTCTCGAGTTCGAGCGCCTCGATACGCGAGGTGTTGTACACCTTGCTCTGGTCCTTGAGGCGGACGTCCTTGATGCGCTCGACGATCTCGGCGACCTTCTCGATGCCCGTCGCCAGCGTCTCCTCGTCGCGGTAGACGCCGCAGTAGGTCTCCATCGCGGCCTTGAGCTCGTTGCGCAGGTCGAGTACGGAGGGGCCTTCACCGGTCTGCTCCCAGCGCGCCAGGCGACCCTCGATCTGCTCCAGCGACTTCTCCGGCAGGTCGCGGTGCGTCGGGTTGGCCCGCACGTACTCGATCATGTGCTCCGCCGCGGCACGGCCGAACACGACGATGTCGAGCAGCGAGTTGCCGCCGAGACGGTTGGCACCGTGCACCGAGACGCAGGCGCACTCGCCGGCCGCGTAGAGCCCCTTGACCACGTCCTCCGAACCCTTCTTCTTGCCCACCGTGACCACCTCGCCGGCGCGGTTGGTCGGGATGCCGCCCATCACGTAGTGCGCGGTCGGGTAGATCGGGATCAGGTCGGTGATCGGATCCTTGTGCAGGAACGTCATGCAGGTGTCGCGGATGCCCGGCAGCCGCTTCATGATGACGTCGGCGCCGAGGTGCGAGAGCTTGAGGTGGACGTGGTCGCCGTCGGGACCGCAACCGCGTCCCTCCTTGACCTCGGTGTAGATCGCGCGGCTGACCACGTCGCGGCTGGCGAGATCCTTGGCGTTCGGCGCGTAGCGCTCCATGAAGCGCTCGCCGTCCTTGTTGACCAGGTAGCCGCCCTCGCCACGGCAGCCCTCGGTGAGCAGCAGCCCGCGCCCGGCGATGCCGGTCGGGTGGAACTGGTAGAACTCCATGTCCTGCAGCGGGATGCCCGCGCGCAGCGCCATCGCCATGCCGTCGCCGGTGTTGACGTGGGCGTTGGTGTTGGTCTTGTACATCTGGCCGCAGCCGCCGGTGGCCAGCAGCGTCGCCTTGGCCTCGATCACCAGCGGCTCGCCGGTCTCGATCTCGATCACCAGCGCGCCCGTAACGTGACCGTCGTCGTCACGCAGCAGGTCGATCGCGAAGTACTCGTCGAAGAAATGGGTGTTGGCGGCGATGTTCTGCTGGTAGAGCGAGTGCAGCATCGCGTGACCGGTACGGTCGGCCGCGGCGCAGGTACGCGCCGCCTGGTCGCCGCCGAAGTTCTGGCTCTGGCCGCCGAACGGGCGCTGGTAGATCTTGCCCTTCTCGGTGCGCGAGAACGGCACGCCGAAGTGCTCGAGTTCGTAGACGATCTTCGGCGCGACCTTGCACATGTACTCGATCGCGTCCTGGTCGCCGAGGTAGTCGCTGCCCTTGACGGTGTCGAACATGTGCCAGTGCCAGTTGTCCGGCACCATGTTGGCCAGCGCGGCGTTGATGCCGCCCTGGGCCGCCACGGTGTGCGAGCGGGTCGGAAAGACCTTGGAGACCACCGCGGTGTGGACGCCCTCGCGGGCCAGGTGCAGGCCGGCACGCAGCCCGCCGCCGCCGGCCCCGATCACCAGGGCGTCGAATTTGCGTCGATTGATACTCATGAGTGCACCGTAAGGAGAAGGATCTTGGCAGCCCAGATGCCGCTGCCGAGCAGGAACAGCGCGACCGCGGTCAGCGCGGCGAGGCGCAGTCCGGTGTGCCCGAGGTAATCGATGGCGATGTCACGCACCCCGACCCAGGCGTGCAGCAGCACGGCGAGGAAGAACAGCGTCGCGGAGATGGTGACCACCGGCGAGGCGACCGTGGCACTCCAGGCGGCATGGTCGGCCGGCGCGGCGAACGTGAACAGCACGGCGAGGTAGATGACGAACAGCGCGATGTAGGCGCCGGTGATGCGCTGCAGGATCCACGCCCGCATGCCCGCGGCCTGGCGACTCATAGCATGACTCCGATCAGGGTGATGGCGGCGACCGCGCCACCGGCGGCGAGCACCCACAGCGCGCTCTTCTGCGCCTGCGCCTTCTCCACGCCGACGTCGATGTCGATCAGCAGGAAGCGGATGCCCGAGAACATGTGATGGGCCACGGCCCAGATCAGCGCGAACAGCCACAGGCTGGCGAGGAAGCCGTCGAGGAACTGCGCGGCGCGCTCGAAGCCGGCAGGGCCGTCGAGCGAGACGCCGAGCAACCAGATCAGCACCGGCGCCGAGAGGAACATCAGGACCCCCGTGGCGCGGTTGAGGATCGACAGGATCGCGACCAGTGGCAGCCTGGGGGTCAGGACCTGCAGGTCGAGGAATACCGGGCGTTGGGTTTTGCTTTGCATAAGTCCCTCAACTCAGAGTCACGTTTCCAGCACGGCCCGCCTTCCGCGAAGGACGACGGTCCGACCGTGTGCGCGTCGCATGGCAGATGCAGCGACGTCGGCCCTGGTGGGCCGCTCGGGCCTGGTGTGGTTCAGGCCGGGTTCGAAATGGTCCCCTGGGGCAGGCTGGTGGCGGGTCACCAAGCGCTGCCGATAAGCGCACATTATAGGCCGATAAGCTACGATTGGAAACATGTCGTCGCCTGCCTGGCCACCGCCGATACGCCGATTCGCTGCCAGGGTTCCGGGTAGAATCGATGTCGCATCCATAATCTCAAGGGGTTGCCTGAATGACCTCGAATGACTGGCAAGCCGGCCTTGCCCAACTGGGCCTCGAGCCCGGCGACCATGGCGCGGGGCTGTCCGGTCCGCTGCCCGCCTCCGGTCTATGTAACCTCGGCGCTGAGACGTTGTTGCGCATCGAAGGCCCCGAGGCCGTGGATTTCCTGCAGGGTCAGCTGACCTGCGACGTCCGCCAGCTGGCCGACGGCGCGGTATTGCCCGCCGCCCACCTGACACCCAAGGGCCGGGCGATCGCCACGTTCCTGACATGGCAGGTGGACAGCGCCATCTTCCTGCAGTTCCCGGGCGGCCTCGAGGAGACGGTCACGCGCCGGCTGCGCATGTTCCTGATGCGCAGCAAGGCCACCATCGAGGTGGTCGGCGCCGGACACGTGCGCCTCGGCGCCTGGGGTGCCGCCGCGGCAGAGATCGCCGCCGCTCTCGCCTCCCTGCCGGATGCGCCACAACGGCGCAGCGTCGGCGACGACGGTCTCGCCGTGCTGGCCCTGCCGGGCGCGGAGTCACGCCTGGAACTGGTGCTGCCGACGGCCCGCGCCGTCGACGTTGCCACGCAGCTGACCGCGGCCGGGGCCATCGCCTGCGACCCGGCGGCCTGGCGGCTACTCGACATCCGCGCCGGGCTCGCCTGGGTGCGCCCCGAAACCGGCGAGGCCTTCATCCCCCAGATGCTCAACTACGATCGCAACGGTGGCATCAGTTTCACCAAGGGCTGCTACGTCGGGCAGGAGGTGGTCGCACGCCTGCACCACCTCGGCGAGGTCAAGCGCCGCGCCTACCCCGGCCACTGCATGGCGGACGAACCACCGCTGCCCGGCACCGCACTTCACGGCCCGGGCAGCAGTGGCCGCCAGGGGGCGGGTACCGTGGTCGACGCGGTGGCGATCGGCGATGGCCGCTGCGAGCTGCTCGCCGTGGTCGAGCGCAAGGCCCACGCCGCAGGCGGCCTGCGTCTCGGCAGCCCCGATGGGCCGGAGGTGATCCTCGACGCGTCGCCCTACCCGCTCGACGACGTCACGCCGGCCGCGGGCGGCTGAAGCGCAAGGCCGGTTTGCGTGTGAAACCGCTGCTGCGCAACGCCCTGGTCCTGGCCCTGCTGGTCGGCGCCGGACTGGTGGTCTGGCAGGCCACCCGGCTGGCACGCGACAACGCACTGGCCGGGCTGCACGAGACCGCGCGCCAGAACCTCGAGCTCTACGCGACCCACATCGAGGGCGAACTGGCGAAGTTCGAGTACCTGCCTGCGCTGCTCTCGACCCAGTACGAGCTGGTGCGTCTGCTGCGCGAGCCGCGCAACCCCTACCTGCTGCAGCGCGTCAACCGCTTCCTCGAACTGGCCAACGGCGTCGCCGGTGCCTCCGACACCTACCTGATGGACCGCGACGGCATGACGCTGGCGGCCAGCAACCACACCGACCCGCTCACCTTCGTCGGCAAGAATTTCAGCTTCCGGCCCTATTTCACCCAGGCGATCGGCGGCCAGCCCGGACGCTACTACGCCCTGGGCACCACCTCGCAGCAGCGCGGCTACTACTTCTCCTACCCGGTCCGCGACGAGGGCGAGACCCTCGGCGTGATCGCCGTGAAGCTGAGCGTCGCCCCGGTCGAGTTCGAGTGGGCCGGCGCACTGGGCGAGTTCCTGGCCACCGACCCCGACGGCGTGATTTTCATCTCAACCCGTCCGGAGTGGAAATTCCGCAGCCTCGCACCGCTGGCCCCGGCCACGCTCGAGCGCATCCGCGCCAGCCGTCGCTACGCAGACGTGGTGCCGGAGCCGCTCGGGATCGTCGACGCGCAGCCGCACGGCGATGCGCACAGCCGTCTGCTGACCGTACCCCAGGCGGCGCTCTACAGCGCGTTCGGCGATCGCACCGAGGGCATCGAGGAAGTCGGCTACCTGATGCGCAGCATGCCGATGCCGACGGCCGGCTGGACCATCCATGCGCTGACCTCGCTCGAGCCGGTCGGCGCGCAGATGCGCCGCGCCGCGCTGTTGGCCGCGGTGATTCTCGCGGCGCTGATCTCCGCCGGACTGTTCGTCCTGCAGCGGCAGGCGACCCGTCGCCAGCGGCGCCGCTTCGAGCAACAGGCCAAGGTCGCGCTCGAGGCGAACGAGGCGCGCATCCGCGCGATCATCGACGGCACACGCGCCGGCCTGGTGACGGTCGACTCCCAGGGTCGCATCGACTCGTTCAACCCGACCGCGGAGAGCCTGTTCGGGCGTCGCGCCGGTCACTTCACCGGGCGCCCGTTTCTCGACCTGATCGAACCCGGGGATCGTGCCACCTGCACCGGGCTGCTCAACGCCCCGGGCCGGAGCGGGCGCGACCCGTGCGAGGTGCGCGGCCTGCGCGCCGACGGTCGGGGGTTCCCGATGGAGCTCACCCTCGACCCGCTGCCGGTGGCCGGCGGCAAGCTGATCGCGACGATCCACGACATCAGCGAGCTCAAGGCGCAGGAGGCCGCGCTGCAGCGCGCCCATGATGAACTCGAGCGGCGCGTGCTCGAGCGCACCGCCGACCTGGTCAAGACCAACAAGCGCCTGGTGCAGGAGATCGGCGAGCATCGCGAGACCGAGATGGCACTGCGCCGCACCCAGGAGGAGCTGATCCAGGCCGCCAAGCTCGCCGCGCTCGGCCAGATGTCGGCCGGCATCAACCACGAGCTGAACCAGCCACTCGCCGCGATCCGCACCTACGCCGACAATGCGCGGGTTCTGCTCGAGAAGGAGCGCGGCGCCGAGGCGCGCTGGAACCTCGAGCAGATCGCCCAGCTGACCGGACGCATGGCGCAGATCATCACCCAGCTCAAGGCGTTCGCACGCAAGAGCTCGGGGCAGGCGGTCGCCGTATCGCTGCCGGCCGCGGTCAATGGTGCGCTGGCGGTGCTGCGCATCGATCGCGGCAACCTGGAACTGATCCGCGATTTCCCGGCCGAGGAGCTGTTCGTGCTCGCCGACATGGTGCGTCTCGAGCAGGTGCTGGTGAACCTGATCGGCAACGCCCAGCAGGCGCTCGAGGGATGCGCGACGCGGCGCATCGAGCTGCGCGCCGCCGCCGACCATGACGCGGTGACGTTGAGCGTGCGCGACACCGGCCCGGGCATCGCGCCCGAGCACCTCGATCAGGTCTTCGACCCGTTCTTCAGCACCAAGGAGGTCGGGCAGGGTCTCGGCCTGGGCCTGTCGATCAGCTACCGGATCATCGACGGCTTCGGCGGCAGCGTGCGCGCGGCGAACCACCCCGACGGCGGCGCCCTGTTCACGGTGCGCCTGCCGCGCGCCCACGACCTGCAGGAGAAGAGTGCATGAGCGCACCCGGCCCGGTATTCCTGATCGACGACGAGAAGCACATCCGCGTGGCCGGGGCCCAGATGCTCGAACTGGCCGGCTACGAGGTGCGCGCCTTCAGCTCCCCGGTCGAGGCACTGCCGCTGCTGAACCCCGATTGGTCAGGGGTGGTGATCAGCGACATCAAGATGCCCAACATGGACGGCCTGACGTTCCTCGGCAGGGCGCTCGAGATCGACCGCGACCTGCCGGTGATCCTGGTCACCGGTCACGGTGACATCAACATGGCGGTCAACGCGATCCGCGACGGCGCCTACGACTTCCTCGAGAAACCGTTCTCGTCGGAGCACCTCGGCGACGTGATCAAGCGCGCCATGGAGAAGCGCGCGCTGACCCTGGAGAACCGCTCGCTGCGTCGCGAACTCGAGACCCAGGGTGCCGGCACCGGCCTGCTGGTCGGCAACGCGCCGCGCATGCACCGGCTGCGCGGGCTGATCGCACAGATCGCCGACACCGACGCCGACGTGCTGATCTTCGGCGAGACCGGCACCGGCAAGGAGCTGGTCGCGCGCAGCCTGCACGAGCAGAGCGGACGCCGGGCGCGCCACTTCGTCGCCGTCAACTGCGGCGCCCTGCCCGAGTCGATGATCGAGAGCGAGCTGTTCGGCCACGAAGCGGGCGCCTTCACCGGCGCGCAGAAGCGGCGCATCGGCAAGTTCGAGCACGCCAACGGCGGGACGTTATTCCTCGACGAGATCGAGAACATGCCGCTGCCGCTGCAGACCCGCCTGCTGCGCGCGCTGCAGGAGCGCGCCATCGAGCGACTCGGCTCCAACGAGCTGATCCCGCTCGACCTCCGGGTGGTCGCCGCGACCAAGATCGACCTCAAGGAGGCGAGCGCCGCGGGCACCTTCCGCGAGGATCTCTATTACCGGCTCAACGTGGTCACGCTGGAGATCCCGCCACTGCGCGAACGCCGTGACGACATTCCGCTGCTGTTCCAGCACTTCGTCCAGCTCGCCGCGGGTCGCTACCAGCGCGACCCGGTCCCGCCGACCCCGGCGCAGATGCACCGTCTCACCAGCCACGAGTGGCCGGGCAACGTCCGCGAACTGCGCAACTGCGCCGAGCGCCACCTGCTGCTCGGCGACTGCGCACCCCAGCAGGTCGAGGAGGCAGGGGACGGCTGGAGGGACGAGGGGCTGACGCTGCCCGAGCAGGTCGAACAGTTCGAGCGCTCGCTCATAGAGCAGGCGCTGGCACGTCACAAGGGCAGTATCAAGGAGACGCTCGAGACCCTCGGCCTGCCGCGCAAGACCCTCTACGACAAGATGCGCAAGCACGGGCTCGAACGGCAGGACTACCGCTGAGAACAGATCCGGAAAAAAAAGAACCCCGCAGGGGGTGCGGGGTCAATATTGGGGACAGGAGGATAGCTCGTACTTGAGCTCGCGACTAGGTTATTATTACCGAGCGTTGGTGTCAAGTATTAATTGACTAATGTCCTGATAAGCGATCCAGCCCGACTGGAGAGGTGATATGACGGCAAACGACACACCGTTCTCGATCCATGCCCGCGAACTCGGCAGCTGGGAGAACTTCATCTACCTGGTGCACGATCATGCGAGCGGCCGGGCCGCGGTCGTCGACCCGGCGTGGGACGTGCCAGCGATCCTCGAGATGGCCCGCGCATGCGATGCCCGCATCACCGACGTGCTGCTGACCCACAGCCATCCCGACCACATCAACGGCGTGGAGGCGCTGGTCAACGAGACCGACGCCCAGGTCCACCTGCTCAAGGCGGAGGCCGAGTTCTGGGGCGACTGCCCGGTCACGCCGACGCTGCATCACGGTGGCGACAAGGTCGCCGTCGGCGAGACCGAAATCGAACTCTGGCACACGCCTGGGCACACGCCCGGCTCGGCCTGCCTGCACCTCGACGGTCACCTGATCGCGGGCGACACGCTGTTCGTGTTCGGCTGCGGCCGCTGCGACCTGCGCGGCGGCGACCCGGAGCAGATGTACGACACCCTGCGCCGCATCGGCGAGGCGTTGCCCGACGAGACCGTGGTCCATCCCGGCCACAACTACGCGGTCAAGCCGACCTCGACGATCGCCGAACAGCGCGAGGGCAATCCGTTCATGCTGTTCGACAACCTCCCCGACTTCGTCCACTACCGGATGCATGAGCACGACCGGGTGCGCAGCTCACCCTACGCTGCGGTCGATCGCTGCACGCTGCCACACCACCACGACTAACCGGGCCGCTATTGACCGCCGTGGGGGGTGCCATTACCATTCCGCACCCTATTCCCCGGTAGCTCAGTTGGTAGAGCAAGTGACTGTTAATCACTGGGTCGGTGGTTCGAGCCCGCCCCGGGGAGCCAAGTAAAATCAAGACGTTACACAGGGCCCGCAGCATGCGGGCCCTGTCGTTTCCGCGTGACCCAACCGGTCGAGCCGAGCGAGGCCCAGGCATCGGGACACCGGCCCGGAGCGGAGGCAGTCGTGGTGCCTGGGCCGGGGTACGGGGCAAGCACGCCAGGCCCGGGTTCAGATAGCGCGTGATGCACTAATTGACGCAGCGCAACAAAACGCGCATCCGCTCTTGCTGCAACGCAGCATCAGGGGTAACTTGAAATCTCTCCTCCATCCTCCTTTTGGTGGTTTTGAGCCCGGCACCTACTGCCGGGCTTTTTTTATCCCGATTGTCGGCCACAACACCGCTGCCGGGCAGGCGACACCCTAGATGCGGACTGCAGTTCGTCCCGTAAACCGGCTCTGCATGCCCGGACCGACGGTTGCACGCGTCGTCCATAATCAGGCACATGAAGACCGTCGGCGCGCTATCATCACTGGCACTCGCCATGACACTTGGCTCACACCAGACGATGGCTGGGGAGACAGATCTGCTGTCCCGTCTCCAATCGGGCGGCCTGGTCATCGCACTGGTTGCCACACAGCACGGACCCACTTCCGCCGATCCTCTGCCTGTCCCTAGGTGCCCCGAGGGCACCGAGCTGACGCGCGCAGGCTGGCAGGACGCGCTGGCGATCGGCGTCGGGTTGCGCAAGCAGCGGGTGTTCGTCGAGCTGGCGCACGCCGGGCCGGGATGTGCCGCACGCCACACCGCCTACCTGGCGTTCGGCGCCGACCGCGTACGCCACGATCCCGGACTCGCCGCGAGCTGCTCGTCCGACGAGGGGACGCGTCTTGAGCGCAGGGCTGCGCTCACGGCCCGACTCATGACACACCCACCGTACCCCCGCACCAATCTCGCCGTGGTCGTCGATGCCTGCAACCTGCGCGACCTCGCCAGACCCGACTGGCCGGCATGCGCACACGAGCCCGAAGCGGGTGCCGCCCTGCTGTTCGACCCGGCGCGGGAGATCGCGGTTGTCGGCTGTCTTGACCTGGTGACGCTGCGGGTCTGGAGCCGGCTGCCGGAGTAGCCAGCGGGTTCCGCGTGGTGGGTCTACACTGATCTCAGGACGGTCCCTCGAGGGGTCCCGGCGACCGGCCTGAAAGGAGACACCATGGACGGTGTCCTGACTCGAAACCGGCACCTGCCCAGCCTGGGCGTGTGCTGCATCGCCATGATCCTGAGCACCTCGGTCCTCGGCGACTGCACGATCCGGGTGGCCGACGGCCACAGCTACACAGCCGGCGATACGCAGTGGGTCGGCCATACCATGCAGGAACTGCACAGCGCGCTCGGCGCACCCAGTTTCAGCCTCGGCAAGCCGTACCGCATGGTCGGTGGACCGGACTACAGGATCGACGTCTACACGGCGCCCCAGCCGGCCAGCGCAGGGTGCATCGACGCCTACAAGCTCAATGAGTGCGGCGTGATCACCGACTACTTCTGCCGCTGAACCGCGCCTTCAGGCGTCGGCCTCGGCATCGAGTTCCGCCGCTGGCCGCGGGGGCCGGCCGATGCGGCGCAGCAGCAACCAGAGCAGCAGCGCGAGCGCCCCGAGACCCAGCCAGGCCCAGCTGGGCATGGTCGCCATGCGTTCGCCGAGCAGCACCATCAACACGGTCAGCGGCAGGATGCCGACGGCGGTGGTCCAGGTGAAGGTCCACCACGATACGCGCACCAGGCCGGCCGCGTAGTTGATCAGGTTGAAGGCGATCACCGGCACCAGCCGCGCAGCCAGCAGCGCCGACCAGCCGTGTTCACCGGACCAGGCATCGACCCGCTCCCGGTGGCGTGCGGGGAGCACCCGGCCGACGAACGGGCGGCCGAGGGAACGCGCCAGACCGAAGGCCAGCCACGCACCCAGCATCGCCCCGCTCCAGGTGATCAGCGAGCCCCAGAACAGGCCGAAGACCATGCCGTTGGCCAGCGCCAGGCATTCGGCGGGAAACGGTACGAAGGAGTGGAGCACCATCAGCGCGAGCGAACCGGCCACGCCCCATGCGCCCCAGCCGCGGATCAGATCGACGAACGCCTCGGGTGCGAAGGAGATCTGCTCCAGGTCGAGCGGCCCTGAGTCGAGCAGCGCCAGCCAACCGAGCAGCGCGACGGAGAGCAACAGCGCCAGGCCCCCGACGACCAGGGCCTTGCCCAGCCGCGACACCGTCGACCCGGTCACCGGCGCCGGAGGCCGTTTGGACAGGACCACCATGGCTCGAGGATAGCAGTCCCGGAGCGACCGGCCTTCGGTTCAGTTGATGCCGGCCCACTCCCGGCGCAGGCGCGCGCGATTCAGCGCCAACCACTGCAGCGCGATGACCGGGCTGGCGGAGTCGATCTCGCCCCGGTCCAGGCGCGCCAGCGCCGCGTCGGCCGGCTCACCGAACACGCGGATATCCTCGCCCTCCTCGGCGAGGCCGTGCACTCCGCCCGCCACCGCGGCGTCAACCTCGCCGCAGAAGAGCTGGATCGACTCGCTGGTGCCGCCAGGGCTGACGTAGAACCGGCAGATGCTCTCGAGGCGCCCGAGTCGCAGGCCGGCCTCCTCGAGCGCTTCGCGCCGCGCGACGGACTCGGGCGCCTCCTGCCCATCGATCATCCCGGCGACGATCTCGATCAGCCAGGGGCCGCCAATCCGCTGGAGCGCACCGACCCGGAACTGCTCGATCAGCACCACGGCGTCGGCTCGCGGGTCGTAGGGCAGCACCGCCACGGCGTGTCCGCGCTCGAACAGCTCCCGGGTCAGCGGCGCACTCATGCCGCCGCGGAACAGCGCGTGGCGCAGGCGGTAGCGCTCGAGTCGGAACACCCCGTCGTGGCACACCTCGCGCGTCTCGACCTCGACGCGCTGCGGTCTGTCGGTCACGACGTCACGTGGACTCAATCGTGGTCCAGCTCCTCGGCGACGGTGCGCACGATGCGACGGTCGGCCTCGAGGATCTCGTGGTTCTTGCCCGGGTAGTCGAACTGGCTCAGCAGGTGGCGGATGGTGTTGATGCGCGCCCGTTTCTTGTCGACCGACTTGATCACCGTCCACGGCGCGTCGAGGGTCGAGGTGAAGAAGAACATGTCCTCCTTCGCCTTGGTGTAGGCCGGCCACTTGTCCTGCGACTCACGATCGACCGGGGAGAGCTTCCACTGCTTGAGCGGATCGGTCTCGCGCCGGGTGAAGCGGTTGAGCTGCTCCTCCTTGCTGACCGAGAAGTAGAACTTCAGCAGGTGGATGCCGGAGCGCACCAGCATGCGCTCGAACTCCGGTGCCGAGCGGAGGAATTCGCGCACCTCATCCATGCTGCAGAACCCCATCACCCGTTCGACCCCGGCGCGGTTGTACCAGCTGCGATCGAACAGCACGACCTCGCCGGCCGAAGGCAGGTGTTGGACGTAGCGCTGGAAGTACCACTCCGTACGCTCCTTGTCGGTGGGCTTCTCGAGCGCAACCACGCGCGCGCCACGTGGGTTCATGTGTTCGATCACGCGCTTGATCGTGCCGCCCTTGCCGGCCGCATCCCGTCCTTCGAACAGCATGCAGACCTTGGCCCCCGATTCCTTGACCCAGTTCTGTAACTTGAGCAGCTCGATCTGCAGCGGCCGCATCAGCTGCAGGTACTCGCGCTCCTTCATCTTGTAGGGCCGTCGCTTGCGCCGCTCACGCCCCTTGGGCGCCACGTCGCCCTCCTCCTCCTGGGCGGTCTGTGTGGCTACGTCGAGCCTGGGTGCCGCACCGCCGTCGTCCTCGACCTCCATCACCTCGCGGTCGATGAGCATGTCGTCGTCGGTGTCGTTCTCGGTGCTGGGCCTGGATTCATCGGCCATGATCATTCCCCCGGTTGCAATTGTGTTTTCGTGTGGTTCAGTTCGGCTTGTCGGTATCGGCATCCGGCAACGGCCTGGCTTCGATGCCCTCGTCGTGGAGCTCGCGCACCTCGTCGGCGGTCGCGGTGCCGCGGATGTTGCGCTCCTCGGCATCGCCGTAGTGCATGCGCCTGGCCTCGCTGGCGAAGTGCTGGCCGACGTCCTCGAAATGTTTCTCGACGAAGTTGCGCACGGCCTGGGCCATCATCCGGCCCGCGTGCTCCACGGGCACCGGAACACCGCTCTGCGCGGCCTTTGGCGGGCTCTCTGCGGAGGGCCTGGCGCCGGTGTTGACCCGGCTCGCCGTGGGTCGTCGCGCCACCTCCACCGAGTGGCAGACCGGGCAGGAGACCAGGCCCCGGGCCAGCTGGTCGCTGAACGCCTCGAGGTTGCGGAACCACCCCTCGAAGGCGTGGCCCGAGTCACAATTGAGGTCGTAAACCACCATGGCGAAGCTGCGGTACGCTAACGATCCTGGCCGGAAACGGTGCGATTGTATCAGGTACCTGCGGCCCGGCCGGCGACCACTACGCGGTGCTAAGATGCGCCCGCCGGGATGACGATCCAGGCCCGGCACGATACATGACACGACATCAATCCATGCACCATTCAATCGACCGCAGGGCGTCCTCGGCCTCCCGCCGCAAGGT
>CBDTVS010000004.1:0-16422 GCA_965364245.1 uncultured Gammaproteobacteria bacterium
CAAGCCACCGGGAAAGTGATCAAGTGCGATCTGTGCGGCGGCGATCCGGAATGCGCCAAGGCATGTCCGACTAGCGCCATCACCTATATCGACGCGGACTGGACCGGCCTGGACAAGATGCGCGGCTGGGCGGCCAGGACGGACGCCGGCGCACGCGCCGAAGCATAGGGAGGAACGGTCATGGCATGGGCACGGAAAGTCTTGCGGGTCAACCTTAGCGAAGGCACCTGCAAGTCCGAACCTCTCAACATGGACTGGGCGCACAAGTACCTCGGCCAGCGCGGGCTGGCGACGAAGTACTTGACCGAAGAGGTCGACCCGAAGGTCGACCCGCTGGCACCCGAGAACAAGCTGATCATGACCACGGGTCCCCTTACCGGCACCTGCGCGTCGACCGCGGGGCGATATTCCGTGGTCACCAAGGGGGCGCTCACCGGCGCCATCGCCTGTTCCAACTCCGGCGGCTTCTTCGGCAACGAGATGAAGAACGCCGGCTGGGACATGATCATCTTCGAGGGCAAGGCGCCGAAGCCGGTCTATCTCCTGGTCGAGAACGACAAGGCCGAGCTGATCGACGGCGCCGAGGTCTGGGGCACCTCCGTCTGGGACACCGAGGAGCATATCAAGCAGAAGCACCAGGATCCCCTGATCCGCGTCGCCTCGATCGGCGTCTCGGGTGAGAAGGGCGTCAAGTTCGCCTGCGTGGTCAACGACATGCACCGCGCGGCCGGACGCTCGGGCGTCGGCACCGTGATGGGCTCGAAGAACCTCAAGGCGGTGGCGATCCGCGGCACCCTCGGCGTCAAGGTCGAGGATTTCGACGGCTTCCTGGGCGCGACGGCCAAAGGCAAATCGATCCTCGCGGAGAACGCGGTCACCGGCCAGGGGCTGCCGACCTACGGCACCCAGGTGCTGATGAACGTGATCAACGAGACCGGCGCCCTGCCGACGCGCAACCACCGCGACGTCCAGTTCGAGGGGGCAGGCAAGATCTCCGGTGAGGCGATGCACGAGCCGCGCGCGAGCGACGGCAAGCCGAATCTGGTGACCAACGCGGCATGCTTCGCCTGCACCATCGCCTGCGGGCGCGTCTCGCGCCTCGACAAGAACCACTTCACGGTCAAGAACAAGCCGGAGTACTGGGGCGCCTCGGGCGGCCTCGAGTACGAGAACGCCTGGGCCCTCGGCGCCGCCACCGGCACCGACGACCTCGAGGCGCTGACCTATGCCAACTTCCTGTGCAACGCCTACGGCATGGACCCGATCACCTTCGGCACCACGCTCGGTGCGGCGATGGAGCTCAAGGAGATCGGTGCCCTCGACGGCGTGGAGACCGGAGACGACCTCGTCTTCGGCTCGGCCCAGGCCCTCGCCGACCTGGTCGAGAAAACCGGCAAGGGCGAAGGGTTCGGCGTCGAGCTCGGACTCGGCTCGAAGCTGCTGTGCGAGAAGTACGGCCACCCGGACCTGTCGATGTCGGTCAAGGGCCAGGAGTTCCCGGCCTACGACTCGCGCGGCATCCAGGGCATGGGCCTCGCCTACGCGACCAGCAACCGCGGCGCCTGCCACCTGCGTGGCTACACCGTCGCCTCGGAGGTGCTCGGCATCCCGGTCAAGACCGACCCGCACGCGACCGAGGGCAAGGCGGAGCTGGTCAAGGGGTTCCAGGACGCGACCGCGGCGTTCGACTCGGCGGGCATCTGCCTGTTCACGTCATTCGCGTGGACGCTGGCGGACGTGGCGCCGCAGGTCGACGCGGCGTGCGAGGGTGCGTGGTCGGTCGAGAACCTGACCGAGCTCGGCGAGCGGGTGTGGAATCTCGAGCGCGACTTCAACCTGCGCGCCGGGCTCTCTACCAAGGACGACACGTTGCCCAAGCGGCTGCTCACCGAGGCGGCCAAGACCGGTCCGGCCAAGGGGCTGGTCAACAAGCTCGGCGAGATGCTCCCCGAGTACTACTCGCTGCGCGGCTGGAGCGAGGACGGCGTGCCGACCGACGAGACGCGCCAGCGCCTCGGACTGTGACCCAACCGCGACGCTGAAACCGGCCCCCGCCCCACCGGGCGGGGGCCTCTCATTTCCACCCCGCAGCCCCAGGAATCGATCATGCAGCACGTCATCATCGGCAACGGCCCGGCCGGCGTGGTCGCGGCCGACACCCTGCGCAAGGCCGACGCGCAGGCCAGCATCGTCCTGCTCGGTGACGAGCCCGAGCCGCCCTACGGGCGCATGGCAATCCCCTACCTGCTCGAGGGCAACATCGACGAGGCCGGCACCCACCTGCGCCGCGATCCGGAGCATTTCGCCAGGCAGCGCATCGAGCTGCGCCAGGCCCGCGTCAGTTCGGTCAACACCGACACCTCCGAGCTGGCGCTCGAGGGCGGAGACACACTCGGGTTCGATCACCTGCTGATCGCGACCGGCTCACGGCCGAATCGGCCACCGATTCCTGGCATCGACGATCCGCGGGTACAGACCTGCTGGACGCTCGCCGACGCGCGGGAGATCGCCAAGCGGGCCGACAAGGGCGCCGAGGTGGTGCTGCTCGGCGCCGGGTTCATCGGCTGCATCGTGCTCGAGGCGCTGGCATCGCGCGGCGTCAAGCTGACCGTGGTCGAGATGGCCGAGCGCATGGTCGCGCGCATGCTCGACGAGAACGCCGGGGGCATGCTCGGTCAGTGGTGCCAGAAGCACGGCGTCGCGTTGCGTACCGGCGTCTCGGTGACCGGGGTCGACGGCAGCGGGGAGCGTCTCGATGTGACGCTCGACGACGGCAGCCAACTCCCTGCACAGCTGCTGATCCTCGCCGCGGGCGTGCGCCCGAACATCGACTTCCTCGCCGGTTCCGGCATCGAGACCGACACCGGAATCCTGGTCGACGAGCATCTGCACACCAGCAAACCCGGCATCTACGCGGCCGGCGACGTCGCGCAGGGGCGTGATTTCAGCACCGGCAACCGCCTGGTGCACGCGATCCAGCCGGTCGCCGCCGACCAGGGGCGCTGCGCGGCCATGAACATGGCCGTGCACCCGACCGCCTACCCCGGAGGCCTGGCGATGAACGTGCTTGCCACGCTCGGCCTCGTCTCCTGCTCATTCGGCGCCTGGGCCGGCGTCGAGGGAGGCGACAGCGCCCAGCTGCTCGACCGGGACCGCTTCCGCTACCTCAACCTGCAGTTCGCCGGGGACCGGCTGGTCGGCGCCACCGGCGTCGGGCTGACCGAGCACGTCGGCGCGCTGCGCGGCCTGATCCAGTCACGCCAGCGGCTCGGTCCGTGGAAGGCGCGCCTGCAGCGCGACCCGACGCGCATCATGGAGGCGCTGGTCGGCTGCTCGGTGCAGCTCTGAGCGACACCGGATGCGCGTCAAGCTGAAACTCTTCGCCTCGCTGCGACCGCTGCTGGCGGGAGCGAAGCACGGCGAGCTGCAGGTCGATCTCGACCCGGGCGCGACCCCGGAGACCCTGATCACGCGCTTCGCGCTGCCCCGCGAACAGGTGCACCTGATCCTGGTCAACGGCTTCTACGTCGCCCCCGACGCGGCCGGAGAGCGCGCGCTCGAGGACGGTGACGAGGTGGCGATGTGGCCGCCGGTCGCGGGAGGCTAGCGAAAGATCATCCGCCGCCACGCCTGTAGTAGGCGTCGAAGCGGGCCAGGAAGGCATCGAAACGTGGCCGTGCGACGCCTTCCCAGCGGATCGTCACCGGCGTCAACGGGATCGACATCAGCGCGATGCGCCGCTCGCCCTCCTCGCCGAGGACGATCTCGACCCGCCCACCGTCGAGATTGATGTGGACACGGTCACCCTCCGCCTGCCAGGCGTGGTCGCCGACGGCCGCCGGCAGGAGGCGCCAGAAATCGGCATGCGCGATCCCCATCTCGCGTTCCAGCCGACCCGCCAGTTCGTCGCGCTCGTTCATCCGGATTCCCCGCCCATCTGCCCGATGACCATAGCAGGGTCGCCAGCTTCGGCTCGTCATACAAGGCGGTGCTAGGTGTCTTTACTCTCGTCGGCAGTGACGACGCGCGGGTACGTGCCTACCGGCGCCAGCTCGGCTCGGCCCTGAACCGGGGCTCAATCGAGGTTGGGCGAGAGCGCCCAGCGGATCGACCAGACGCCCTCGGCATCCCGCTCGAGGGCGAGGATGCCGGCGTTCTGCATACGGTAGATGCGCCGCCCGGGGTCGTCGACCAGCAACTTGCCGACGAGACGTTCGAGAAACGGCAGGTGGCCCACCACCATCAGGCCGTCGCCGAGCCCGTCTTGGGCGAACGCGACGACGTCGTCGCGCGGCGCGAGGCCGGTTCGCGCATGGACACCGCCGTCCGGCCCGAGGGCCTCGGCGAAAAGATCGGCGGTCTGCCGCGCACGCAGCTTGCCGCTATGCTCGATGCGCGACACGGCGACCTCGAAGTGGCGCGCGATGTCGGCGACGCTGGCGACCTCGCGCCGTCCAGACTCGCTGAGCGGCCGGTCCGGATCCTGGGCCTCGTCCAGGCACCGACCGTGCTGGACGAGGTACAGGCGCATGACGGTGGAATCAGGCCGCCTGGTAGACGCCGCGACTCGGCGAGGTGACCTGGCCCTTTTTCTTGAGGCCGGCGAGTGCCTGTGCGAGGTAGGTGGCGTCGAGCCCTTCCTTCTCGAGGCGCGCCTTCAGGTCGCGGCCCTGGATCGGGCCGTGCTTGGTGACGAGTTCGAGGGCCCGCGCGCTGAGCTGACCGCGCGGAGCGCCGCCGCCACGCTTGGCGCGGCGCTTCTTGCCGCCCTGCAGCCGGGCGAGTTCCTTGTCGAGCGCCTTCAGCGCCTTGGTGTGCTCGGCGACCAGCGCCTTGCGCTGCGCCTTGAGCTCGGCGATCTGCTCCTTCGACTGGTCGGCCACGGCGGCCTCCTCCTGTTCGCGCTGGCGAGCCAGCTCGAAGAGTTCTTCCGCGGACATCTTCTCGACCGATTTGCTACGTGGCATGGGCACTTCCCCGTTCGTGGTGGTTTGAAAACCGGCGAATCTTAACAGAATCCCTTGCGTGGCCTAGCCTTCCGGCACCCAGCGCGACACCTCGTCGCCCCCGAGCGTCGCGGCCAGCACGGCACGTGACGGCGCACGTCGGAAACACACGAGATGGCCCGGACAACGGCAGTCGCTGGCACCGAAACGGGCCATGGCAAGTCGCGCTCCGGGCAGGTCGAGCAGCGCCCCGGCCCAGGCGTGTTCGAGGCGCGCTTGCGCATGGCTGAACCAGACCTCGCGCACCGGCGCCACGGCACGCAGGCGATCCACGTGCCAGTGGGGACGCCCGTTGCCCGCGACGTGGCGCATGACCCTGGCGGCTACGCCACCGGGCCCGAAGGCGCTGCCGGCATAGAAATGGCACCCGGCCGCGAAGCGTACGGTTCCCAGCGAGCCCACCTCGACGGTCTGCGGGGAGGCGAGATCAAACCGCAGCAGGTAGCTTCCGGGCGCACGCTTGGGTGGGGTCAGCATGCGCCGACCGTACCCAGCCCCGGGACGTCTGACAGCATCGGAAACTGGCGTCGTGAAGGTGGTCGAAGATCGTTATGGACGTCGTAGAGGGCCAACGCCGCCCCGCTCATCGCCAGTCAGTCAGTCGGCCGATCCGTCAGGGCGCCACGACCCACGCGCCCGCAACACCATGGCGGGATTCAGCAGTCCTCGCGAAGGCCGTGGCCGAATCCCGATCGCGGAATCCCTCGGCCTGGATGCGGTACCAGGTGGCGTTCTTGATGCGGGCCTCGCGCAGCACCACGCTGAGTCCCTTCGCACGCAGGTTGTCGAGTTCCTGCAGCGCCTGTTCGCGCACCGGCAGCGAGGCGAGCACGACCACGTAGCCGGCGGGTGGATCGATCGGGGTCGTGGCGACTTCGGGCTTCGGTGCCGGCGGAGTCGACACTTTGGGGGTGGTCGCGGTCGGCACTGGACGCTTCTCGAGCTGGCCCGCGCGCCGGTCGAGTTCGGCCAGGGCCGCGTCCTGGTTCGCCAGACGTGTTTCGAGTGCCGCCATGCGCTCGGCCTGCGTGGCGAGCTGGCGTTCGAGCGTCGCGACCGATCCGGACACCGCGGCTGCGGACGCCTTGTCCGGTTCCGCCACCGCCGGGCGTGGCGATCCGGGACTGGCGAGGTAGGTACGCAACGCCTCGCCCTGCCGTCGCGTATCGCCCAGCACGACCTGCAGCCGCTCATCGAGCTGCTTGAACTGCACCTCGAGGTTGTCGAGACGTGACTGCAAGACGAACCAACCGGCGATGCCCGCGAGCAGCAACATGCCGAGCAACATGCCGAGCGCCAGCGGCGATAGGCCGTGCGCATGCCCTGTTTCGCCCTCCTCGTCAGGCTCCTCGAAATCGAACGCGCGGGTCTCGCCCGGCGGGAGGTCACCGGCGCTTGCGTCGGAATCCGGTACGGGGCGCCGCGCGTTATCCAGGGCCGGACTCACGGTTTCGTCAGCCGGCTCGGCGCCCTTCGCCCCCGTGGAAACCATCCCGTCGCGGTCGGCATCCTGTGCATCCTGCATTGCGTTCTCCTGCAACTCGTTCGGACTCGGGTCGGCGTCCCCGAGCGTGTCGCTCCTGTCAGCGGTCGCTGCGATCGCGTCCTCGACGTCCCTCGCCGCAGGCTCGTCCCGCTCGCCCTGGAGCATCCCGGACCACTCATGCGGCGAGCCCTGAGGCGCCGCGCCCGGTTCCGGCGCGTCGGCTGCCAACTCGGCGCCGACGAAAGCCGAATGGGCCAGGCGACGGGTATCCCCGTCGCCGTTGTCGACCGTGGCGATCCCAGCATCGCCATCGACGGACACGACACGGATCCGCTCGCCTCCGATCAGGCGGTACCAGCTTCCAGGTTGGATGTCGATCATGAAGCGGTTCCGGAACGGGATCGCCTTGGCCATTTGCCGGGAAAACGTCGCGTTGCCGACTCCCCCGGTGCGCCGATTATACAGTCTGAAGGGTGTCGCGGGTCGCGCGCTGTAGCGCCATGATGCCACCGACGATCAGGCCGAGCCCAACAACGGTCGATGGGTGGATCGCCTCACCCAGCACCAGGTAGATCCAGACCAGCGACAGGAAGGGTGCGAGAAAGATCAGCCCACTGACCTGCGCGGTGGTCCGCGACAGGCGAAGCGCCGAGATCCACAACACGAACGTCAGCCCCATTTCGAAGGTGCCGACGTAGGTCGCGGCGAGCAGCCCCCCGGTCGTCGGCCACGTGATGCCGCCCACGAACCCGGCATAGCCGAACGCGAACAGCGTGCCGAAGGCGAAATTGACCGCCAGGCGCAACACCGGGTCACCGGCATCGCGCAGGTTCAGCAGCCAGTACCCCGCCCAGATCACGGTACTGAAGAGCGCCAGCCCGACACCGAGGGGGTCGCTGAACTGCAGTTCCAGCAGGTCGCCACGCGTGGAGATCACCGCGACGCCGAGCAGGCACACGCCCATCGCGAGCAGCGCCCTGAGCCGCAGCGGCTGGCCGAGGAACAGCGCCGAGAGGAGCACCAGCACCACGGGCCATGCGTAATTGAGCGGTTGGGCCTGCTGGGCGGGCAGGCGGTCATAGGCCTCGAACAGCACCGCGTAGTAGAGCCCGGGATTCAGGAATCCCAGCAAGGCGGAGAAGAGCATGTCGCGCGCCGTCCAGCGCCGCAGTCCGCGCAGGCCACCGCGCACCGCGAGCGTGATGAAGAGCACCAGCAACGACGCCAGCGCCGACCAGGCCAACAGCGCCGGGGGCTCGAGGTGGGCCAACCCCAGCTTGAACGCGGTCGCCACCGTGGACCAGGCGAGCACCGCGGCCGCGGCGCAGAGGTAGGCGCGGTTCTGTTGCTGCATGCGGAGCGAGCTCAGGCGAGTTCCGCCGCCACCTCATGGAAATCGGCGAGCAGCGTGTCGACGTCGGCGGCTTCGGTATCCCAAGCGCACATAAGACGGTAAGCGCCGCCGATAAAGTCGTAGAAGCGCCAGCCGCGCTCACGCAGACCGGCGGCAAGCGCCTCGGACATGTTGACGAACACCGCGTTCGCCTCAGGGCGGTGTGCAAGCGACACGCCGGGCACGCCCTCCAGGCCCGTGGCGAGCCGCGTGGCGCAGCTGTTGGCGTGGCGCGCGTTGTCCAGCCAGACGTCCCGTTCGAGCAGGCCGATCCAGGGCGCCGAAATCAGGCGCATCTTCGATGCGAGCTGGCCCGCCTGCTTGCAGCGGTAGGCGAAGTCGGCGGCCAACGCGGTGTCGAAGAACACCACCGCCTCGCCGACCGACAGGCCGTTCTTGGTGCCGCCGAGACACAGCACGTCGACCCCGATCTCCCAGGTCAGCGCGCGGGGCGCCACGTCGAGAGACGCAACGGCGTTGGCGAAGCGCGCTCCGTCCATGTGCAGACGCAGGCCGTGAGCGCGCGCCAGCTCGCCGAGCGTCGCGAGTTGTGCCGGCGAGTAGACGGTGCCGAGCTCGGTGGCCTGGGTCAGGCTCAGGACGCGCGGCTTGGGGTAGTGGATGTCACCGCGCCGCGTCACCAGTTCGGTGACGCTGGCCGGGTCGACCCGCCCCCCGTCACCCTCGGCGAGCAGCAGCTTGGTGCCGTTCGAGAAGAACTCGGGCGCGCCGCACTCGTCGGTCTCGATGTGCGCGGTGCGGTGGCAGATAACGCTGTGGTACGACTGGCACAGTGTGGCCAGGGCCAGCGCGTTGGCCGCGGTGCCGTTGAAGACGAAGAACACCTCGCAGTCGGTCTCGAACAGCTCGCGGATACGATCGCAGGCCCGTGCGGTCCACGGGTCCTCGCCATAGGGCTGGACGTGCCCGGCGTTGGCCTTGGCGAGCGCCTCCCAGCCGGCCGGGCAGAGACCGGCATAGTTGTCGCTGGCGAACTGGCGCTTCGCTTCAGCCGGCATGGTTCGCGTCCCATGCATGGTGTTTCCGATTCCCGCTCAGCGGCGCCATTTCAGCCATTTGCATCCCCCTGGCAGAGGCCTTGCAGCCGCTTGCGCGGCCGCAAGCGGAGTGTACACTTGGCTCGCCCACGGAGTGCGGGCGGCACGCGACCGCGGCCTCTCGGCGCCCGGTGGCCAACGGGCATGGACAACGACAATCGCTCAGGCGGCCTGCGGCCGATCCATCAGGACAGCGACAGCTCATGGGCTATTTCCTGCAGCAGCTGATCAACGGCGTCACGCTGGGCATGATCTACGCGCTGATCGCCATCGGCTACACGATGGTCTACGGCATCATCGGCATGATCAATTTCGCCCACGGCGAAATCTTCATGATCGGCGCCTTCATCTCCATCATCACCTTCATGGTGCTCGGCCTGCTCGGCCTCGGCTGGATCCCCCTGGCGTTGCTGATCATGCTGCTGGCGACCATGCTGCTGACGGCGGTGTACGGCTGGGCGCTGGAACGGGTCGCCTACCGACCGCTGCGCAACTCGCCGCGCCTCGCCGCGCTGATCACCGCGATCGGCATGTCGATCTTCCTGCAGAACTACGTGCAGCTGCTGCAGGGTGCGCGGGTCAAACCGCTGCAGCCATTGATCTCCGGCGGCTTCCGCTTCCTCGAGGGGAGCGACTTCGTCGTCACGCTGAGCTACCTGCAGGTCTTCATCATCCTGCTGACCGTGATCCTGATGTTCGCGTTCACCTACCTGATCACGAAAACCGCGCTCGGCCGCGCCCAGCGCGCCTGCCAGCAGGACCTCGGCATGGCCGGGCTGATCGGCATCAACGTCGATCGCACCATCTCGCTGACCTTCGTCATGGGCGCCACGCTCGCCTCGGTCGCCGGCCTGATGTTCCTGCTCAACTATGGCGTCATCGACTTCTACATCGGCTTCCTCGCCGGCGTGAAGGCGTTCACCGCGGCGGTGCTCGGCGGCATCGGCTCGATACCCGGGGCGATGCTCGGGGGCTTGCTCATCGGCTTGATCGAGGCGTTCTGGTCGGCCTACTTCACCGTCGAATACAAGGACGTCGCCGCCTTCTCGATCCTGGTGCTGGTGCTGATCTTCCGGCCGACCGGGCTGCTCGGCAAACCGGACGTGGAGAAGGTCTGAGCGATGGCCGATGCGGCCTCCATCCCCGTCACCCCACCGCGCGCCATGCTGCGCGAAGCGGGGTTGATCGCACTGGTGGTGTTCGGGCTCAGTTTCAGCCTGGTCGGCTTCAAGATCGAGGACGTGCCCGGCGGACTGGCGATCCTGACCCGTTTCGACGGCGTCTTCTTCGCCACCGCGCTCGCCTTCTTCGGTCGTATCGCCCTGATCATGCTGCGCGAGCAGCGTGCGTTGCCGGTGGCAATGATCGCCCTGCCGCTGGCGGCCGTCGTGCTGCTGCTGCAGCTGTTCGCCGGCGACCTCGATCCCGAGCGCAGCTACCCGTTCCGCAGCGGGGTGGTCAACTGGTCGCTGTTCGCCGTCGCCCTGGCGCTCGGCCTGCGCGCGGTGTGGCTGGTCTGGCACCACGGCGGCAAGCTGGCCAACCGCGAGGCGCGCGAGGCGGCGATGGACCGGGTCGGCGCCAGGGTGCAGTTCGCGGCCAAGTTCCTCGGCCCGGCGCTGCTCGGCTTCGCCGTCGTGCTGCCGTTCCTGCCGTTCGCCGACCGCCGTCTGCTCGACATCGCGATCCTGGTCGTCACCTACATCATGCTCGGCTGGGGACTGAACATCGTCGTCGGCCTGGCCGGCCTGCTCGACCTCGGCTACGTGGCGTTCTACGCGGTCGGCGCCTACAGCTACGCCCTGCTGGCCCAGAATTTCGACCTCGGTTTCTGGACCTGCCTGCCGCTGGCCGGCATCCTCGCCGCCTTCGCCGGCATCCTGCTCGGCTTCCCGGTGCTGCGCCTGCGCGGTGACTACCTGGCGATCGTCACGCTCGGCTTCGGCGAGATCATCCGCGTCATCCTGCTCAACTGGTACACCTTCACCGGCGGACCCGACGGCATCTCCGGCATCCCGCGCCCGACCTTCTTCGGCCTGGAGCTGACCAAACGGGCGAGCGACGGCGGCGAGACCTTCCACCAGTTCTTCGGCCTGACCTACACGCCGATGGACCGGATCATCTTCCTGTTCTACCTGATCCTGGCGCTGGCCCTGCTGACCAATCTGTTCACGCTGCGCATCCGCAAGCTGCCGATTGGCCGAGCCTGGGAGGCGTTGCGTGAGGACGAGATCGCCTGCCGCAGCCTGGGCATGAACCCGCGCAACACCAAGCTGACGGCGTTCTCGATCGGTGCGATGTTCGGTGGTTTCGGTGGCTCGTTCTTCGCCACCCGTCAGGGCTTCATCAGCCCCGAGAGCTTCACCTTCATCGAGTCGGCGGTGATCCTGGCGATCGTCGTCCTCGGCGGCATGGGCAGCCAGATCGGCGTGGTGTTCGCCGCGATCCTGCTGATCGGACTGCCCGAGTTCTTCCGCGAGCTGCAGCAGTACCGCATGCTCGCCTTCGGCCTGGCCATGGTCGTGATCATGGTCTGGCGGCCGAGCGGCCTGCTCGCCCACCGCGAGCCGACCCTGCGCCTGCACCCGAAGCCCGACCAGGATTCGCCCTCGTGAGCGCGGTCATGGCCCCCTCGCCGTCGCAGGCGCTGCTGACCGTCGAACACCTGACGATGCAGTTCGGCGGTCTGGTGGCGATCGGCGACGTCTCGTTCGAGGCCTTCCCGCGCGAGATCACCGCGGTGATCGGCCCCAACGGCGCCGGCAAGACGACGCTGTTCAACTGCCTCACCGGGTTCTACAAGCCGACCGTGGGGCGCCTGACCCTGCGCCACCCGACGCGCGGCGAGTTCCTGCTCGAACGCATGGAGGGCTACGACATCCCCGAACATGCCGGGGTCGCGCGCACCTTCCAGAACATCCGCCTGTTCCCGCAGATGTCGGTGCTCGAAAACCTGGTCATCGCCCAGCACAACAAGCTGATGCGCGCGTCGGGATTCACCTTCGCCGGTCTGCTCGGCCTGCCGGTCTACCGCAAGGCCGAGAAGCAGGCGATCGAGCTGGCGCGCTACTGGCTCGACCGCATCAACCTCACCGCGCGCGCCGACTGGAACGCCGGCAACCTCCCCTACGGCGACCAGCGCCGGCTGGAGATCGCCCGCGCGATGTGCACCGAGCCGGTGCTGCTGTGCCTCGACGAACCGGCCGCCGGTCTCAACCCGAACGAATCGGGACAGCTCAACCAGCTGCTCAAGTACATCCGCGACGAACACGGCATCGGCCTGCTGCTGATCGAACACGACATGAGCGTGGTGATGGGCATCTCCGATCACATCGTGGTACTCGACTACGGACGCAAGATCTCCGATGGCACCCCGGAGTTCATCCGCAACGACCCGGCGGTGATCCGCGCCTACCTCGGCGAGGATGAGGACGACGCACCGGTCGGAAACGGCGGAGCGTGACGCGATGCTGAAGATCTCCGGTGTCCACACCTTCTACGGCCACATCGAGGCGCTCAAGGGCGTCGACATGGAGATCAACGAGGGCGAGATCGTGACGCTGATCGGCGCCAACGGCGCCGGCAAGTCGACGCTGCTGATGACCATCTGCGGCAATCCGCACGCCCGCGCCGGGCGGATCGAGTTCCTCGGCGCGGACATCACCCGTCTCGCCTCGCACGAGATCATCAAGCGCGGCATCGCCCAGTCGCCCGAGGGACGCCGCATCTTCCCGTTCATGACCGTGTTCGAAAACCTGCAGATGGGCGCCACGGTCACCGACCCGAAGCACTTCGACGACGACCTCGAACGGGTCTTCACCCTCTACCCGCTGCTGCGCGAGCGGCGCAACCAGCGCGGCGGCACGCTGTCGGGCGGCGAGCAGCAGATGCTGGCCATCGGCCGCGCGCTGATGAGCCGGCCGAAGCTGCTGCTGCTCGACGAGCCGTCGCTCGGCCTCGCGCCGCTGCTGGTGCGGCAGATCTTCGACATCATCCGGCAGATCAACGAGGAGCAGAACATGACCGTGTTCCTCGTCGAGCAGAACGCCTACCATGCGCTGCGCCTGGCGCACCGCGGCTACGTGCTGGCCAACGGCGAGGTGATGCTCTCCGGCACCGGTGCGGAGTTGCTGGCCAACGAGGAGATCCGTGCCGCCTACCTCGAAGGCGGACACTGAGCGGAGGCCACGATGGAAACGATGCTCGGTACTTCGCTCGGCGTGTTCCTCGGCCTGACCCTGGGCATCATCGGGTTCGCTGCATGGATGACCGGCCAGGCGCTGGCGATCACCTGGAAACCCGCCTGGCACGCGGTGATCTACTGTCTGCTGCTCGGCTGCGCCGACCGCTTCCTGACCTTCGGCCTGTTCCATGGCGAATTGCTGTCACTGAGCGGGTACCTGATCGACACCACCGCGCTGGTCGCCATCGCGCTGACCAGCTTCCGCTACAACCGGGTCAAGGCGGTGGTGCGGCAGTACCCTTGGCTCTATCGACGGCGCGGTCCGTTCGCGCTCGAGGCGATCCCGGGCGACCCGCGCTGACCCATCCCGGGCGCCTCCCACAGCGGCGTATCTCGCGCATATTGCCGCCCCCCGACGCCTGAGCTACATTCGGTTCCCTGTCCGCGACCGCACGGTGCGCGGCGCCCCTCAACGAAGACTCCATCCAGGAGGAAAACAACCCGATGAACGCCTTCAAGACCACCCTGATTGCCGCGGCCGCGAGCACCCTGCTCGCCGGCGCGGCCCATGCCGAGATCACCATCGCGGTCGCCGGCCCGATGACCGGCCAGTACGCCTCGTTCGGCGAGCAGATGCAGCGCGGTGCCGAGATGGCCGTGGCCGACATCAACGCCGCCGGCGGCGTCCTCGGCCAGCAGCTCAAGCTCAACGTGGGCGATGACGCCTGCGACCCCAAGCAGGCCGTGGCCGTGGCCAACAAGTTCGCCAGCGACGGCGTGGTGTTCGTCGCCGGACACTTCTGCTCGGGCTCGTCGATCCCCGCCTCCGCGGTCTACGAGGAGGAAGGGATCGTGCAGATCTCGCCCGCGTCGACCAATCCCAAGCTGACCGAGGAAGGCGGCGACAACGTGTTCCGCACCTGCGGCCGTGACGACCAGCAGGGCCTGGTCGCCGGCAACTTCCTCGCCGACAACTATGGCGACAAGAAGATCGCGGTGCTGCACGACAAGACCGCCTACGGCAAGGGTCTGGCCGACGAGACCAAGAAGCAGCTCAACGCGCGCGGCATCCAGGAGGTGATGTACGAGGCCTACACCGCCGGCGAGAAGGACTACTCGGCGCTGGTGTCGAAGCTCAAGGGCGCCAACGTCGACGTCATGTACCTCGGCGGCTACCACACCGAGGGCGGCCTGATGATCCGTCAGGCTCGCGAACAGGGTTACAACGTGCTGCTGGTCTCGGGTGACGCGCTGGTCACCGACGAGTTCTGGAAGATCACCGGTGACGCCGGCGAGGGTACGCTGATGACCTTCAGCCCCGACCCGCGCAAGAACCCGGTCGCCGCCCCCGTGGTCGCGAAGTTCAAGGCACAGAACTACGAGCCCGAGGGCTACACGCTCTACACCTACGGCGCCATCCAGGCGTGGGTGCAGGCCGTCGCCAAGGCCGGTTCGACCGACACCGACGCGGTGATCAAGGCGCTGCGTGGCAACAAGTTCGAAACCGTGCTCGGTGAGATCGGCTTCGACGAAAAGGGCGACGTCACCGCGCCCGGCTACGTCTTCTACAAGTGGAGCAAGGGCACCTACGACTACCTCTGAGTCGCGCGTCCTGAAAACGGGGCCCGGTCACCTCGCGGTGGCCGGGCCTCTCTTTTGTCGTGATCGATGGCTCACCGCGCGCGCCATCGGACGCCATCCTTGCGACGGGTGGCACGCGTCCCGGCCCGCGCCGATAATCGGGTGGCCGTGACAGCACTCACCACCACATCACCGACGGACGCCATCGACGCCCTGCTCGCCGCCGAGCAGCCGCTACGTCGCGACCGCCTGCTCGAGTACCTGCACCGCCTCCACGACCGGTTCCATGCGCTGCGACCGGGCCACCTGCGGGCGCTCGCCGAGCGGCTGCGACTCGCGGAGACCGAGGTCTACGAGGTGGCGAGCTTCTACCACCACTTCGCCTTTGCCGACGACGATGCGCCGGTGCCCGAGCTGACGGTGCGCGTCTGCGACTCGCTCGCCTGTGCGATGGCGGGAAGCGATGCGCTGGTCGAACGCCTCGCCGCGACGCTCGGTCGCAAGGTCCGCCTGCAGCGGGTGCCGTGCATCGGCCAATGCGACGGCGCCCCGGCAGCCGTCGTCGGCACGCGGGTGCTGCGTACCGCGGACGCGGGGCGGATCGAACAGGCGGTCGCCGAAGGCGAGACCACCGCGCGGCTGCGCTCCGAGCCCATCGACCTCGCCGCCTACCGCGCCGCCGGCGGCTACTCGCGGCTGGCGGAGATCGTCGCCGGGCGCCTGCCTGCCGAAGAGGTGCTCGAGCGCCTCGAGGCGAGCGGCCTGCGCGGCCTCGGCGGCGCCGGGTTCCCGACCGCACGCAAGTGGCGCATCGTCAGCGAGCAACCCGCGCCGCGCCTGGTCGCGGTCAATATCGACGAGGGCGAACCGGGCACGTTCAAGGACCGCCACTACCTCGAGTCCGACCCCCACCGGTTCCTCGAAGGGTTGCTGATCGCCTGCCACGTGGTCGGCGCCGAGAAGGCCTATCTCTACCTGCGTGACGAGTACGCCGCCGCCCGCACCCTGCTCATCCGCGAACTCGACGCGCTGCGCGCCGATCCGCCCGTGCCTCTGCCCGAGCTCGAACTGCGGCGAGGCGCCGGCGCCTACATCTGCGGCGAGGAGTCGGCGATGCTCGAATCGCTCGAGGGCCGTCGCGGCATGCCGCGCCTGCGCCCGCCCTACGTCGCCGAGGTCGGCCTGTTCGGTCGACCGACGCTGGTGCAGAACCTCGAGACGCTGCACTGGGTGCGCGACGCGCTGGCCGAACCCCCGGAGGTGTTCGCACCCGAGGGGCGGCGCGGGCGGCGTGGCCTGCGCACCTACTCGGTCAGCGGGCGGGTCGCGAAACCTGGTGTGGTGCGCGCACCGGCGGGCATCTCGGTGCGTGAGCTGATCGACGAGCACTGCGGCGGCATGGCCGGGGGGCACCAGCTCTACGGCTACCTGCCGGGTGGCGCGTCGGGCGGCATCCTGCCGGCATCGCTGGCCGACCTGCCGCTCGACTTCGACGTCCTCCAGGAACACGGCTGCTTCATCGGCTCGGCGGCCGTGATCGTGCTCTCGCAGCACGACCGCGCGCGTGACGCGGCGCTCAACGCGATGCGCTTCTTCGTCCACGAGTCGTGTGGCCAGTGCACTCCGTGCCGGGTCGGCACGGCCAAGGCCGCGATGCTGATGCAGGCGACCAGCTGGGACGCGGTGCTGCTCGAAGAGCTAAGTACAGCGATGGC
>CBDTVS010000005.1:0-15535 GCA_965364245.1 uncultured Gammaproteobacteria bacterium
CCTGCACTTCGACAGCGCGTTGCTCGAGCGGCTCGCCGCGGCCGGCGTCGAGAGCGCCCGGGTGACCCTGCACGTCGGCGCCGGCACCTTCCAGCCGGTGCGCGCCGAGCACATCGCCGACCACGTCATGCATGCCGAGTGGCTCGAGGTGCCCCGCGCGACCTGCGACGCGGTGGCCGCGACGCGCGCCCGCGGTGGCCGGGTGGTCGCGGTCGGCACGACCACGGTACGCAGCCTGGAGACGGCGGCGCGCGACGGCACGCTGCAGCCGTTCGCCGGCGAGACGACGCTGTTTATCACGCCGGGCTACGCATTCCGGGTCGTCGACCTGATGCTCACCAACTTCCACCTGCCGGAGTCGACGCTGCTGATGCTGGTCTGCGCGTTTGCCGGCACCGACCATGTGCTCGCGGCCTACCGCCACGCGGTGGCGGCGCGCTACCGTTTCTTCAGTTACGGTGACGCCATGCTGGTCGGCCGCGCGCGGGGGGAGGGGTGATGGAGTTCGAGCTGCTCGGCAGTGACGGCGCGGCGCGGCGCGGGCGGTTGCGCTTCGCGCGCGGTACGGTCGATACACCGGCGTTCATGCCGGTCGGCACCTACGGCACGGTCAAGGCGATGCTGCCCGAGGAGCTGGTCGAGCTCGGCGCCGAGATCGTGCTCGGCAACACCTTCCACCTGATGCTGCGCCCCGGCACCGCGACCGTCGCCCGGCACGGCGACCTGCACGATTTCATGCACTGGCAGCGGCCGATCCTGACCGACTCGGGCGGCTTCCAGGTGTTCAGCCTCGGCGCCATGCGCAAGGTGACCGAGGCCGGCGTCCGTTTCCGCTCCCCGGTGGATGGCGCCGAGGTGTTCCTCGGGCCCGAGGAGTCGATGGCGGTGCAGCGTGCGCTCGGCTCCGACATCGTCATGATCTTCGACGAGTGCACGCCGTACCCGGTCACCGAGCGGGCGGCGCGTGATTCGATGGAGCTCTCGCTGCGCTGGGCGCAGCGCTCGCGCGACGCCCACGGCGACAGCCCTGCGGCGCTGTTCGGCATCGTCCAGGGCGGCATGTTCCCGGAGCTGCGCGCCGCGTCACTGGAGGGGCTGCGCGGGATCGGCTTCGACGGCTACGCCATCGGCGGGCTGTCGGTCGGCGAGCCCAAGGAGGCCCGCGAACGGGTGCTCGACCAACTCGGGCCGCGGCTGCCGGCCGACCGGCCGCGCTACCTGATGGGGGTCGGCACGCCCGAGGATATCGTCGCTGCGGTGCAGCGCGGGGTCGACATGTTCGACTGCGTGCTGCCGACGCGCAACGCGCGCAACGGTCACCTGTTCACCCGCTTTGGCGACGTACGCATCCGCAACGCCCGCCACCGCGACGATCCGCGACCGCTCGACCCGCAGTGCGGCTGCTACACCTGCCGCAACTTCTCGCGCGCCTACCTTCGGCACCTGCACGCCTGCGGCGAGATCCTCGCCGCGCGCCTGGCGACGATCCACAACCTCCATTACTACCTCGAGCTGATGGCCGGGCTGCGGGAGGCGATCGCCGCCGGGACGCTCGCCGACCGGGTCGCGCGCTTCCACGCCGAGCGGTCGCAAGGCGATCCGCCTGTGTCATAATGCGCGCTTTGCCGCGGCCGCCCGTGCCGCGGTGCCTACTCCCTGAATCGAAAGGGCACACCGATGGATTTCTTCATCTCCAACGCATGGGCGCAGGCCGCCCCGGCCGGCGGCGGCGACCCGATCATGGGTTTCCTGCCGCTGATCCTGATCTTCGTGGTCTTCTACTTCCTGCTGATCCGGCCGCAGAGCAAGCGCCAGAAGGAGCACAAGAAGATGCTCGAGGCGCTCGACAAGGGCGACGAGGTGGTCACCAACGGCGGGCTGTTCGGCACGATCAGCGACCTCGGCGACAACTTCGTGCAGCTCGACGTCGCCGACGGCGTGTCGGTCAAGGTCCAGCGCCAGGCGATCGCCGCGACGCTGCCCAAGGGCTCGGCGGAGACGCTCTGACCCGACACGCGGGCGGATACCGGGAATGCTCAACAAGTACCCTCTCTGGAAATACCTGCTGATCGTCGCCATCGCGGTCGTCGGGCTGTTCTACGCGCTGCCCAACCTCTACGGCGAGGACCCGGCGGTGCAGGTCTCGGCGTCGGCGCGCAGCGTCGAGGTCGACGAGAGCACCCGGGCCCAGGTGGTCGGCATCCTCGAGCGCGCCGGCCTCACGGCCAAATCGGTGCGTTTCGAGGAGGGGCTGCTGCTGGCGCGCTTCGCCGACACCGAGACCCAGCTGCAGGCCGCCGAGCGCATCAAGGAGGGGTTCGGCAACGGCTACGTGGTCGCGCTGAACCTCGCGCCCGGCACCCCCGACTGGTTGCGCGCCCTCGACGCGGCGCCGATGTACCTCGGCCTCGACCTGCGCGGCGGCGTCCACTTCCTGATGGAGGTGGACATGGACGCCGCGGTGCGCCAGGCCGAGGAGAACGTGGTCAACGACCTGCGGCTGCTGATGCGCGAGAACCGCATCCGTTACCGCACCGTGACCCGCTCCGGTGACGGGGTGCGCATGCGTTTCGCCGACGCGGGCCCGCTCGACGAGGCCGCGACGCTGATCGAGCGCGAATTCCCGGCGCTCGAGGTCGACACGTTCACCGACGGCGAGCCGCGCATCGAGGCGCGTCTCAGCGAGGCCGAGGCGGAGGAGATCCGCAAGTTCGCGCTGCAGCAGAACATCACCACGCTGCGCAACCGCGTCAACGAGCTCGGCGTCGCCGAGCCGGTGATCCAGCAGCAGGGCAGCAACCGCATCGTCGTGCAGCTGCCGGGTGTGCAGGACACCGCGCGCGCCAAGGAGATCCTCGGCGCGACAGCGACCCTCGAGTACCGCCTCGCCGACACCGAGAACGACGTGCGCACCGCGGTAGAGAGCGGTCGCGTACCGGTCAACGCCAAGCTCTACTACGAGCGCAACGGCCAGCCGATCCTGCTCAAGAAACAGATCATCGTCACCGGCGACCAGATCGTCGACGCCGCCTCGACCATCGACGAGAACGGCAGCCCGGCGGTGACCGTGCGTCTCGACGGCAACGGCGGGCGGCGCATGAGCAAGGTCACGCGCGACAACATCGGCAAGCCGATGGCGGTGGTGTTCATCGAGAACCGCACCGAGACCAAGCTCGTCGACGGTGAGCCGGTGCGCACCACCAAGCGGACCGAGGAGGTGATCAGCGTCGCGACGATCCGCGATCACTTCAGCAACCGGTTCCAGACCACCGGCCTCGACTCGACCGAGGAGGCGCGCGACCTCGCGCTGCTGCTGCGCGCCGGCGCGCTGGCCACGCCGATCGAGATCGTCGAGGAGCGCACCGTCGGCCCGAGCCTCGGGCGTGACAACATCGACCAGGGCTTCGCCGCGGTGATGCTCGGCTTCGCGCTGGTGCTGGTGTTCATGGCGCTCTACTACCGGGTGTTCGGCCTGGTCGCCGATCTCGCGCTGGCGATGAACCTGGTGCTGCTGGTGGCGGTGCTGTCGCTGCTGCAGGCGACCCTGACCCTGCCGGGCATCGCCGGCATCGTGCTGACGGTCGGCATGGCGGTCGACGCCAACGTGCTGATCTTCGAGCGCATCCGCGAGGAGTTGCGTGCCGGCGGCACGCCGCAGGCGAGCATCCACTCGGGGTACGAGAAGGCGCTGTCGACCATCGCCGACGCCAACATCACGACGCTGATCGCCGCGGTGGTGCTGTTCAGCTTCGGCACCGGGCCGATCAAGGGCTTCGCGGTGACGCTGTCGATCGGCATCGTCACGTCGATGTTCACGGCGATCATGGGCACCCGCGCGGTGATCAACCTCGTCTACGGAGGCCGCCGGGTCAAGCGCCTGGCGATCTGACGGAACTCCCGCCATGGAACTGTTCAAGAAGGCCACCCACATCGACTTCCTCGGTCGCCGCCGGATCGCCTACGTCTTCTCCGCGCTGCTGCTGCTGGTCGCGATCGGCTCGTTGGCCACGCGCGGTCTGAACTTCGGCATCGACTTCACCGGCGGCACGCTGGTCGAGCTCGGCTACGCCGGCGACGTCGACCTGGTCGAGGTGCGCCAGGCGCTGGCCGATGGTGGCCTCGGCGGCGCGACGGTGCAGCACTTCGGCACCCCGCGAGACGTGCTGATCCGTATCGCGGAGAGCGATGACATCAGCAGCGCCGACCTCAGCAGCGCGGTGTTCCGCACCCTCAGCGAGGCCTCGGCCGACGCGGTCGAACTGCGCCGGGTCGAATTCGTCGGCCCGCAGATCGGCGACGAGCTGACCGAGGCCGGCGGCCTGGCGATGCTCTACGCGCTGGTCGGTATCCTGATCTACGTCGGGTTCCGCTTCGAGTACCGTTTCGCGCTCGGCGCGGTCGCGGCGCTGGTCCACGACGTGGTGATCGTGCTCGGTTTCTTCGCGGTGGTGCAGGCCGATTTCGACCTCTCGGTGCTCGCCGCGGTGCTCGCGGTGATCGGCTACTCGCTCAACGACACCATCGTGGTGTTCGACCGCATTCGCGAGAACTTCCGCAAGATGCGCAAGGGCAGCGCGGTCGAGGTGATGAATGGCTCGGTCAACCAGACCCTGTCGCGGACGTTGATGACCTCGGGCACCACGCTGCTGGTGCTGCTCGCCCTCTACCTGGTCGGTGGCGAGGTGATCCGCAGCTTCGCGCTGGCGCTGATCGTCGGCGTGGTGATCGGCACCTACTCGTCGATCTTCGTCGCCAGCCCGGTGACGCTGCTGCTCGGGATCAGCCGCAACGACATGCTCGAGGTGAAGAAGGAAGGCGCCGGCGCGGTCGACGACCTGCCGTAACCCCGCGTCGCGCGCGGTCAGTTCAGCGCCGCAGCGCCTCGCCCCGGTGCGGCGCGATCGCCGCGAGCATCGACGCGTGCAGGCGCGGCCCGGCACAGACGACGTTGCCGCTCTCCATGAAATCGCCGCCGCCGTCGAAGTCCGAGACCATGCCACCCGCCTCGAGCACCAGCAGTGCGCCGGCGGCGATGTCCCACGGGCTGAGCCCGATCTCCCAGAAGCCGTCCAGGCGCCCGGCCGCGACGTAGGCCAGGTCGAGCGCCGCGGCGCCCGCGCGGCGGATGCCCGCGGCGTCGGGGAACAGCGCGCGGAACATCCCGAGGTAGGCGTCGAGGTGCTCCTGCTGGCGGAACGGGAAGCCGGTGCCGAGCAGGCAGCCGGGCAGGCCGTTGGCCCGGGTGACGCGGATGCGCCGGTCGTTGAGGGTCGCGCCCGAGCCACGGCTGGCGGTGAACAGCTCCTGGCGCAGCGGGTCGTAGACCACCGCCTGGTCGAGGCGTCCGCGGTGACGCAGCGCGATCGAGACCGCGAACTGCGGGAAACCGTGCAGGAAGTTGGTGGTGCCGTCGAGCGGGTCGATCACCCACTCGAACTCGTTGTCGCCCTGCGCGCCGCTCTCCTCGGCGAGGATCGCGTGCTGCGGGTAGGCGCGGTGGATCACGCGGATGATCTCGCTCTCGGCGAGACGGTCGACCTCGGTGACGAAGTCGTTGCGCTGCTTGGTGCCGATGGTCAGCCGGTCGACCCGCTCGAGGTTGCGGACGATGATGTTGCCCGCGCTGCGTGCGGCACCGATCGCGATGTTGAGCATGGGGTGCATGGCGCGGCCCGGCTGGAAAAAGGGGCGCAAGAATAGCAGTTGGCGCCGCGTGGTGCCACGCGGCGGCGGCTTGTCATGTCGCGCACCACGTCGCTAGAGTGCGCCGATGCCCGCGCCCATTCGCATCGTCCTCGTCAGCCCTTCGCACCCCGGTAACATCGGCGCGGTCGCGCGCGCGATGAAGACCATGGGCCTCGCCGACCTGGCGCTGGTCACGCCGCGCCTGTTCCCGCACGCCGAGGCGACCGCGATGGCCGCCGGGGCCGACGACCTGCTGGCCGGGGCGCGGGTCTGCGCCACCCTCGACGAGGCGCTGGCCGGTTGTCGGCTGGTGATCGGCAGCAGCGCGCGCTCGCGCTCGATCCGCTGGCCGCAGCTGAATCCGCGCGAGGCGGCCGGGCAGCTGGTCGCGGCCTGTGCCGACGGGCCGGCCGCGCTGCTGTTCGGGCCCGAGCGTACCGGGCTCAGCAACGACGACCTCGATCGCTGCCACGCCCTGGTGTCGATTCCGAGCAACCCGGACTACGGCTCGCTGAACCTCGCCTCGGCGGTGCAGGTGCTCGCCTACGAGATCCGCATGGCCGGGCTGGCGACGGCCGAGCCGGGCGGCGACGCGGCCGATGCCGCGGGCCGCGATCCGGGCCGGCGGCTGGCGACCGCTGACGAGGTGGAGGGCTTTTTCAGCCATCTCGAGCGTACCCTGCAGGTGGTCGACTTCATCGATCCGGCGCGGCCCGGACGGGTGCTGCGGCGCATGCGGCGGCTGTTCGCCCGTGCGCGACCCGAGGAGGACGAGATCCACATCCTGCGCGGCATCCTCACCCAGATCGACAAGACCCTGGCGCGCCGTGGCGAGCACACGGAGCGCGCGCGGGATTGACCCGCGAGCCGGTCCGGTGGCGTACGCCGCTGTGCTAGATTGACGCCACACACGAAGGGTCGGCCGCGCCGGCCGCAGGGATGACCAGCCGATGTTCGAACGCCTCCGCGAAGACGTGAACAGCGTGTTCGACCGCGACCCCGCGGCGCGCACCTTCTTCGAGGTCCTGACCTGCTATCCCGGGGTGCACGCGCTGCTGCTGCACCGCATGAGCCACGGCCTGTGGAACAGCGGCTGGCGCTGGCTGGCGCGCTTCATCTCCGGGTTCTCACGCTGGCTGACCGGCATCGAGATCCACCCCGGGGCGCGCATCGGACGGCGCTTCTTCATCGATCACGGCATGGGCGTGGTGATCGGCGAGACCACCGAGATCGGCGACGACTGCACGCTCTACCAGGGCGTCACGCTGGGCGGCACCTCGTGGGACAAGGGCAAGCGCCACCCGACCCTGCGTGACGGCGTGGTGGTCGGCGCCGGGGCCAAGGTGCTCGGGCCGTTCACGGTCGGCCGTGACGCGCGCATCGGCTCCAACGCCGTGGTGCTCAAGGAGGTGCCCGACGGCGCTTCCGTGGTCGGCGTGCCCGGGCGTTTCGCCAGCGTGGTGCCCGCCGACGACCAGGCCACGCACCGCGAGGCCACCGCGAAGCGCATCGGTTTCGACGCCTACGGCACCACCCGCGACATGCCCGACCCGGTGGCGCATGCCATCAACAGCATGCTCGACCACATCCACGTCACCGACCGCAAGCTCGCGCAGGTCGCGCAGGCGCTGCAGGAGCTCGGGGTCGATACCCGCGGGCTCGAGATCCCGGACCTCGACCCCTGCGAGATCAGCTCCACCGCACCGGGCGAGGAGGGGACGCCGCGCGGTAATACTTGACCTGACTAGTCAACAATAGGGTAGAATGTTTTTCAGGTTCACGGTGCGGGATTCCGGACGATGCGACTGACCACCAAGGGCCGTTACGCGGTAACGGCGATGCTCGACCTGGCACTCCACTTCGACGAGGGCCCGATCACGCTGGCCGACATCTCGCGTCGGCAGAGCATCTCGCTCTCCTATCTCGAACAGCTCTTCTCGCGGCTGCGCCGTCGCGGCCTGGTCGAGAGCGTGCGTGGCCCCGGTGGCGGCTACAAGCTGAGCCGGGCGGCCGACGAGATCTCGGTGGTCAGCGTCATCACCGCGGTCGACGAGGAGGTCGACGCCACCCGCTGCGGCGGTCTGGGCAACTGCCAGGACTCGCAGCCCTGCCTGACCCACGAGCTGTGGTGCGACCTCAGCGAGCAGATCCACGACTTCCTCGCCGGCATCAACCTCGCGCAGCTGGTCGAGCGCACCCATGCTGGCGTGACCCCCGAGTCGTCGGACGAGCGCAGCATCGCGGTCTCCTGAGTTCCGCGAGCGGGTCCGGGATGACCTACCTCGATCACAACGCCACGACCCCACTCGACCCCCGGGTGCGCGCCGCCATGCTGGCGTGCCTCGACGCGGGTCCGGGCAATCCCTCGAGCGCACACAAGCCCGGGCGCCGGGCGCGCGTCGCGCTGGAACAGGCGCGCGAGCAGGTGGCCACGCTGGTCGGCGTGCAGCCGCGCCAGGTGGTTTTCACCAGCGGCGGCACCGAGGCCAACAACCTCGCACTGCTCGGCCTGGCCGCGCTCGAGCAGCCCGGCGTCATCGCCCTGAGCCCGGTCGAGCACCCGTCGGTGATCGAGCCCGCACGCGTGCTCGAGGCCCGGGGCTGGGAACTCGACTGGCTGCCGGTGGATGGCGACGGGCGGATCGACGTCGACGCCTGGGTGCCGAACGACCGGACGCGCATCGTCTCGGCGATGTGGGCCAACAACGAGACCGGAGTGATCCAGCCGGTGGCCGAGGTGGCGAGCAGGGCGCACAGCGCCGGTGCCTGGATGCACAGCGATGCGGTGCAGGCGCTCGGCAAGCTGCCGGTTGACTTCCGCGCCGCGGGCCTGGACCTGATGAGCCTCTCCGCGCACAAGATCTACGGCCCGCAGGGGGCCGGTGCCCTGGTCGTCGACCCGGCCGTCGACCTCGTGCCGCTGCAGCGCGGCGGTGGCCAGGAGCGCGGCCTACGCGGCGGCACCGAGAACCTCGCCGGGATCGTCGGCTTCGGCGCCGCAGCGGCGCTGGCCGCCGAGGAACTCGCGGCACGCCGCGACCGTGCCGAGGCCCTGCTCGCGCGGCTGCGCTCCGGGCTGCGTGCGCTCGACGGCGTGACGCTGTTCGCGGCCGACGCGCCGCGCCTGCCAAACCCCCTCTCGTTCGCGCTCGAGGGCATCGACGGCGAGACGCTGCTGCTCGCGCTCGACCGCGACGGTCTGGCGGTCTCGAGCGGCTCGGCGTGCCACAGCGGCACCGGCGAACCGAGCCACGTGCTGACCGCGATGGGGGTGCCGACGGACGTCGCCCGCGGCGCGATCCGCATCAGCGTCGGCCAGGCCAGCGAGGCCGCGGAGATCGACGCGCTGCTCACGGCGCTGCAACGCCAGGCCACGGCGCTGCGGCGCCTGGTGGCGACGGCCTGAGGAGTCGCGCATGACCCGCCGCCGCCCGATCTACCTCGACTACGCCGCGACCACGCCGGTCGATCCGCGGGTCGCCGAGCGCATGGCCGCGTGCCTGACCGTCGACGGGGTGTTCGGCAATCCGGCCTCGCGCTCCCATGCGCTTGGCTGGGAGGCGGAACGGGCCGTCGAGAAGGCGCGTGCCCAGGTCGCCGACCTGGTCGGAGCCCGGCCGCGCGAGATCGTCTTCACCTCGGGTGCGACGGAGTCGGACAACCTCGCCCTGCTCGGGGCGGCGCGCGCGGCACGCGGGCGAGGTCACCACGTGGTGACCGTGAGCACCGAGCACAAGGCGGTGCTCGACAGCTGCCGCCAGCTCGAACGCGAAGGCTGGGAGGTGACCTACCTCGACCCGGACCGCACCGGGCTCGTCGACCCCGAGCGGCTCGTCGCGGCGATGCGCGAGGAAACCGCGCTGGTCTCGATCATGCACGTCAACAACGAGACCGGGGTCGTCCAGGACGTCGCGGCGCTCGGCGCGCGGGTGCGCATGCACGGCGCGCTGTTCCACGTCGATGCCGCGCAGGCGGTCGGTCGCGTCGCGATCGACCTGCGCCACTTGCCGGTCGACCTGATGTCGTTCTCGGCACACAAGGTCTACGGGCCGAAGGGGGTCGGTGCGCTCTACGTGCGCGATCACCCGGACGTGCGGATCGCGCCGTTGCTGCACGGCGGTGGCCAGGAGCGCGGCCTGCGCCCGGGCACGCTCGCCACCCACCAGGTGGTCGGCATGGGCGAGGCGTTCCGTCTGGCCGGGGAATCCATCGAGGCCGAGCAGCTGCGCCTGCGCGGCCTGCGCGACCGCCTGTGGGACGGGTTGCGCGGACTCGGCGGGGTGCGCCTCAACGGCGACCCGCTGCGGCGTGTCCCGGCCATCCTGAGCGTCTGCATCGACGGCGTGCAGGGCGAGTCGCTGATCATGGCGCTGCGCGACGTCGCGCTCTCGTCCGGTTCGGCCTGCGCCTCGGCCAGCCGCGAGCCGTCGCACGTGCTGCGCGCGCTGGGCCTCAGCGAGGCCGAGGTCGACAGTTCGCTGCGCTTCTCGCTCGGGCGCTTCACCACCGAGGCCGAGGTCGCCACCGTGCTCGACCTCGCCGCCTCCGCCGTGCCGCGCCTGCGCGCCCTGGCGCGCGGTCCGCACGGAACCGACGCCGCCGGCGGCGGTCCATCTGCACAACAGGCCGCCGGCTGAAGGCCGGCGCAGCATGCAAGGAGATTCCCTATGGCCATCACGCTGACCGATGCCGCCGCCGCGCGGCTCAACGAGCTCCTCGCCCAGCAGCAGGCGGGGGCGGCGCTGCGCCTCGGCGTCACCACCTCCGGCTGCTCGGGTTTCGCCTACACCATGGACTTCGCCGAGGCCCCGGGTGACAACGACGAGGTGTTCGAGGATCACGGTATCCGCCTGCTGATCAACCGCGAGCACCTCGGTTACCTCGAAGGGATGCAGGTCGATTTCGTGCGCGAGGGGCTCAATCGGAGCTTCAAGTTCAGCAACCCGAACGTCACCGCGACCTGCGGCTGCGGCGAGAGCTTCGCCGTCGGCTGACCCGCTCCGGGCGCGTTGCCTGGGGGCAGCGCCGGCGCTAAACTGGCGCCCCGATTTCCCGCACAAACCCGCGGCTCGCCGCGGGTTTCTGTTATTCTTGCAACGATTTTCCGGAGACTTCCGATGGCTCTCGAACGCACCCTCTCGATCATCAAGCCCGACGCCGTGGCGCGTAACCTGATCGGCCAGATCTACGCCCGCTTCGAGGCGGCCGGCCTGCGCATCGTCGCCGCCAAGATGCTGCACCTCAGCCAGGAGCAGGCCGAAGGCTTCTACGCCGTGCACAGCGAACGGCCGTTCTACAAGGACCTGGTCGCCTTCATGACCTCCGGCCCGGTCATGGTGCAGGTGCTCGAGGGCGAGAACGCGATCACCGCCAACCGCGAGATCATGGGCGCGACCAACCCGGCCGAGGCGGCGCGCGGCACCATCCGCGCGGACTTCGCGACCACGGTCGACGAGAACTGCGCGCACGGCTCGGACGGGCCCGACACCGCGCGCACCGAGATCGCCTTCTTCTTCACCGACGCCGAGCTCTGCCCGCGGACCCGCTGAACCACCTTGCAAGACCAGGCCCAATACAACCTGTTCGACCTCGACCGCGAGGCGCTGCTGGCGCTGCTCGCGGCGCGCGGCGACCGGCCGTTCCGCGCCACCCAGCTGATGAAGTGGGTCTACCACCGCCGGGTCACCGACTACGCGGCGATGACCGATCTGAGCAAACCGTTCCGCGCCTGGCTCGAGGAGCACGTGCGACTCGAGCTGCCCGCGACGGCCAGCGATCAGCGTTCGCGCGACGGCACCCGCAAGTGGCTGTTCGAGCTCGCCGACGGCAACTGCGTCGAGACGGTCTACATCCCCGACGGCGAGCGCGGCACGCTGTGCGTCTCGTCGCAGGTCGGCTGCCCGATCGACTGCAGTTTCTGCGCCACCGCGCGCCAGGGCTTCAACCGCAACCTCACCACCGGCGAGATCGTCGCCCAGCTTTGGCTGGCGCGTACGGCGCTCGCTGCCGAGGGGGCGGGACGCGAGGTGACCAACGTCGTGCTGATGGGCATGGGCGAGCCGCTGCTCAACTTCCAGGCCGTGGTGCGTGCCACCAACCTGATGAAGGACGACCTCGCCTTCGGTCTGTCCAAGCGGCGCGTGACGCTGAGCACGTCGGGCATCGTGCCGGCCATGGACCGCCTCGCCGAGGTCAGCGACATCAGCCTCGCGGTCTCGATCCATGCGCCCAACGACGCGCTGCGCAGCGAGCTGGTGCCGATCAACCGCAAGTACCCGCTGCGCGAGGTGGTCGCGGCGGCGAAGCGTTATATCGGTGCCGATCGCTACCGCGTGGTGACCTTCGAATACGTGCTGCTCGCTGGGGTCAACGACCAGCCCGAACACGCGCGCGAACTGGCGCGGGTGCTGCGCGGCGTCCCGGCCAAGGTGAACCTGATCCCATATAACCCGGTCGATGGCATCCACTACCGGCGTCCCGCCGACGCCGTGGTGGACGCCTTCCGCGCGGTGCTGCAGGCGCACGGGCTGGTGACCATCACGCGCAAGACGCGCGGCGAGGACATCGACGCAGCCTGCGGGCAGCTGGTCGGCAAGGTGCAGTCGAAGCGGCGCCGCGATCGCGTCGCTGAGGGCGTGGAATGATCAGCGTGCCGCGCCTGCTGCTCCCGTTTGCCCTCCTGCTGCTCTCCGGCTGCGCGACCACGGGTGGCGGCAGCTCCACGACGCCCTCCGGCGCCGACATCAACTACAAGAACGCCGACGTGGTGCCGCGCAAGCAGGCCGCCGAGCCCAACGCCCTGCTGGGCATCGAGTACATGAAAGCGGGCCAGGACAGCCAGGCGATGGAGCACCTGCAGCGCGCGCTGATCCACGACCCCGATCTGGCCGTGGCGCACAACGGCATCGCGGTGCTCTACGAGAAGCTCGGCCAGAACGATCGCGCCGAGGCGCACTTCAAGCGCGTCACCGAGCTCTCGCCGCGCGACTCCGACGCCTGGAACAACTACGGCCGCTTCCTGTGCACCCAGGAGCGCTACGAGCAGGCCACGCAGGCGTTCCAGCGCGCCCTCGACAACCCGCTCTACCAGACGCCCGAGAACAGCTACACCAACCTCGGCCTGTGCGCGATGCGCGATGGCAAGAGCGACCTCGCCGAGCACTACTTCCGCCAGGCCCTCGGCAAGTCGCCGAACTTTCCACCGGCGCTCTACCAGATGGCTACGCTGAGTTGGGATTCGGGCAACGCGCTGCAGGCGCGCGCCTACCTGCAACGCGTGACCCAGCTGGTGCGTCCGAACGCGGCGCTGCTCTGGCTCGGCGTCCAGGTCGAACGCGAACTCGGCGACCGGCGTGCGGCCGACGCCTACGCGCTGCAGCTGCGCGAACGCTTCCCGACCTCGGCCGAAACCCGCCTGCTGCTGGCTACGGAGAAACGATGAAGGGCGAGCACGACAACGACGCCGACCAGACCCGCGACGAGGTCGCCGCACCGCAGCCCGGACCGGGCAGCCGCCTGGCCAAGGCGCGCGCGGCGGCGAACCTGAGCGTCGAGCAGGTCGCGACCCACCTCAACCTGACCGTCGGCGTCGTCAAGGCGCTCGAGAAGGACGACGCCGGTCAGCTGCCGGCACCGGTGTTCGTGCGCGGCTACATCAAGAACTACGCTCGGCTGGTCGGCCTGCGCGGCGACGAGCTGGTCGATCAGTACGAGAACAGCCGGGCCCCGGACGTGCCGCTCGAACTGCGTCCGCGACCGGCCTCCGAGTCGCCGAGAGTGGGCCATGGCCTGTCGCTGCGCAGCGTGGTCGTGGTGCTGCTGGTCGCCGGCCTCGGCCTCGTTGCCTGGTGGTGGGTGCAGGGCGGCCGCATCGACGTCGCTGGCCTGACCGGCAGCATGGCGTCCCGCACGACGGCGCCGACCGAACCGACCCTCCCCGCCGAGCGCGCCCCGGTCGTCGTCACACCCCAGTCCGGTGCGGCCGGCAACCCGTCGACGGGCGATGTCGCGGCTCCGGCAAACGCCGACGCCGTGGCGCCATCCGGCCCGGCGCCTGCAGGTGAAGTGGCCATGCCAACGCAGCCGGTCGCTCCGGCGCAGCCCGAGCCGGTGGCCGAACCGCCGCCACCGCCGCCGCCTCCTGCACCGACGGGCCATCAGCTCTCGCTGGCGTTGACTGACGACGTCTGGGTCGAGGTGGTGGACGACGACGGTTCGCGGCTGGTCTTCGACATGTTGCGCGCCGGCACGCGCCGGCAGGTGAGCGGCGAAGGGCCCTTCCTGGTGCTGCTCGGCAAGGCCGGGGCGGTGACGGTCGAACTCGATGGTCGCCGTGTCGATCACAGCGCGTTCGAGAACAAGGGCATCGCGCGCTTCGTCCTCGACGACCAGGAAGGCGAGATCGTCACCCGCGCCCCCTAGCGCGTTCCCGGAGCCGACACGATGCGTTTCCACACTGCTCCCGCGCGTCGCCGCTCGCGCCGGCTGATGGTCGGCGACGTGCCGATTGGCGACGGCGCGCCGATCTCCGTGCAGAGCATGACCAACACCGAGACGCTCGACGTGGCGGCGACCGTCGCGCAGGTCACGGCGCTGCAGCAGGCGGGCGCCGACATCGTGCGCGTTTCGGTGCCGAGCCTGGATGCGGCCGAAGCCTTCGGGCAGATCCGCAAGCAGGTCACGGTGCCGCTGGTTGCCGACATTCACTTCGACTACCGCATCGCGCTGCGTGTCGCCGAGCTCGGCGTCGACTGCCTGCGCATCAACCCGGGCAACATCGGGCGCGAGGAGCGGGTACGCGCGGTGGTCGCGAGCTGCCGTGATCACGGCATCCCGATCCGCATCGGCGTCAACGCCGGTTCGCTCGACAAGCACCTGCTGGAGAAGTACCGCGAGCCGACCGCCGAGGCGCTGGTCGAGTCGGCGCTGCAGCAGATCGACCACCTCGACCGACTCGACTTCAGCGACTACAAGCTGAGCCTCAAGGCGTCCGACGTGCAGATGATGGTCGCCGCCTACCGTGGCATCGCCGGCCAGACCGATGCACCGTTGCACCTCGGCGTCACCGAGGCGGGTGGCCTGCGTTCGGGGACCGTCAAGTCGGCGGTCGGGCTCGGCATCCTGCTGATGGAGGGGATCGGCGACACGCTGCGCGTCTCGCTGGCCGCCGACCCGGTCGAGGAGGTGCGCGTCGGCTTCGACATCCTCAAGAGCCTCAACCTGCGCACGCGTGGGGTCAACATCATCGCCTGCCCGACCTGCTCGCGGCAGAAGTTCGACGTCATCGCCACGGTCAACGCGCTCGAGGAGCGCCTGGCCGACGTCACCGAGAGCCTCGACGTGGCGATCATCGGCTGCGTGGTCAACGGCCCCGGCGAGGCCAGGGAGGCCCAGATCGGGGTCACCGGTGGCGAGCCGAACCTGCTCTATCTCAATGGTGCGCCGGCCGGCAAGGTCGACTCCGGGGCGCTGCTCGACACCCTCGAGCGCCAGGTTCGCGAGACTCTGGCGCGGCGCGCCGAGGAGGGCTGACGGGTGGCCGGCAAGTTGCAGGCGATCCGTGGCATGCGCGACATCCTCCCCGGGGAGAGCGCAGCCTGGCAACAGCTCGAGTCGGTCGTCGCCGAGGTGCTCGAGGCCTACGGCTATCGAGAGATCCGCCTGCCGGTCCTGGAGAAGACCGAACTCTTCGCACGCTCGATCGGTGAAGTGACCGACATCGTCGAGAAGGAGATGTACACCTTCGCCGACCGCAACGGCGAGAGCCTGACCCTGCGCCCCGAGGGCACCGCCGGCTGCGTGCGTGCCTGCGTCGAGCACGGTCTGCTGCACAACCAGGTCCAGCGCCTCT
>CBDTVS010000006.1:0-14778 GCA_965364245.1 uncultured Gammaproteobacteria bacterium
CCAAAGAAACCGAGCACCTGGTAGAGGCGTTGGTCGGGCACGCGCAGCGTGACGCCGCTGCGCTGGCGCTGCACCAGCGCGCCGAACGGCAGGTAAACCGCCCCGGGGATGTGGAAGCGTTGGTACTGGGTCTGGTCGGTGGCCATGTCGACGAGCACGATCGACGGGTCGTCGAGACGTGACTCGAGCCAGTCGGCGTCGACGAAGACGGGCGCGGCCTGCGCGGGCAGCAGCCAGGCCAGGCCCATCAGGGCGCCAAGGAATGAGAAGGTGGTGCGTTTCATCGGATTCGCCTCGTGTCCGGCAACGTGCCGGAGATCATTTCACGTATGGACTGACCGGGTTCACCCCGAGTTCCTCACCCAGGCTCATCCGGCAGCCAGGAAATCGCGCACGCCGGTCAGGAACATCTGCACCGCGATGGTGGTCAGGATCATGCCCATCAGCCGCTGCACGGCGAGCAGGCCGCGCTCGCCGAGCAGCCGGTGCAGCGGGTTGCACAGCACCAGCACCGTGGTGGTGATCGCGCAGGCGACGGTGACCGCGATACCCCACTCGACGAAGCGGTCCGGCTCGCGTGTCACCAGCAGCAGCACGGTGGCCATCGCGGACGGCCCGGCGATCAGCGGCGTGGCCAGCGGCACCACGAGCGGCTCACCGGCCGGCATGTCGTGGAACATCCCCTTGCCTGTCGGGAAGATCATCTTGATCGCGATCAGGAACAGGATGATGCCACCGGCGATCGACAGCGACGGCTCCTCCAGGCGCAGCACCGACATCAGTCCGGGGCCGACCGCGAGGAACAGCAGCAGGATGCCGAACGCGATCAGCGACTCGCGCAGGATGATCGGCCGCCGACGCTCGGGCGCCACGTCGCGCAACACGGCGAGGAACGACGGCACGTTGCCGAGCGGGTCCATGACCAGCAGCAGCGTGACGATGGCCGAGAGCAGCGTCATGCCACCGCCTCGCCGATCCGACGATGGGCGAGCGCCGGGAAGGTGCGCCGCGTGCGTTCGAGCAGCGCGCGGTCGACCTCACCGACGACCACCGCCTCACCCAGGCCGGTGCGCTCGAGCACCCTGCCCCATGGGTCGATCACCATGCTCTCCCCGTGGGTCGCGCGGTCTCCCGGATGGTCGCCGCCCTGCGCGGATGCGACCACGTAACAGAGGTTCTCGATCGCGCGGGCGCGCAGCAGCACCTCCCAGTGGGCGCGCCCGGTGGTCGCGGTGAACGCGGCCGGTAGTGCGAGCAGTTCCATGCCGTCGTCGAGCATGGCGCGGAACAGCTCGGGAAAGCGCAGGTCGTAGCAGACCGCGAGGCCGAGACGCCCGAGCGGCGTGTCGACCACCACCGGCGCGTCGCCCGGCGCGATGGTCTCCGACTCGGCGTAGCGCTCGCCGGTCGCGGCGACCTCGACGTCGAACAGGTGGATCTTGTCGTAGCGCGCGACGCGCCGGCCGCGCTCGTCGAACAGCAGGCACGCCGCGCGCACCCGGCCGGGGTCATCGGTCGCGAGCGGCAGCGTCCCACCGACCAGCCAGACCCCATACCGCGCGGCGGTCTCGGCGAGAAACGCCTGCAGCGGGCCGTCGCCGTCGAGCTCGGCGTGCGCGAGCTTGTCCTCCTCGCGATGACCCATCAGCGCGAAGTTCTCCGGCAGCACGACCAGCCGCGCCCCGCGGCCAGCGGCCTCGCCGATCAGTCGCCCGGCGGCCTCGAGGTTGGCAGCAACGTCGGCGCCCGAGACCATCTGCACCGCGGCCAGCGCACCCCGCACGGCGTCGTTCACGGCTCCACCGTCAGCTGCAGCTGGTCGTCGCGCACGCCGCCCGGCTCGGTCTGGATGCGCGCCGACGGGATGCCGAGGGCAACCAGCCAGCCACGCAGTTCCTGGGCCCAGAGCTGGCCGGTCTCGCCGCCGGGATGGCGGATCACCAACCGGCTGCTCTCCTCGCGGAACAGCAGCGTGTCGACCGCGGCGCGCACCGCGGGCTCGGCGACCACCGTCTCGCCGCTGCGCGGCGCGGCCCAGAATTCGGCATCGACGATCCACGGCCCGTCGGCGGCATGGGCCGTCGTGAAGAGCAGCAATAGCAGCGGCAGCAGGCGCGTCATGGGCGCAGCATAGCGACAACCACGACGGGTCGCGACCGGATCGGAACCCCGCGCCGGCCCGCGTGTCCACTCGTGGTGGGCCGGCGACGGCCACCCTGCGGCGGCAGCCGCGACCTCGACCTCCAGCAGGCTTCCTATACTTCGGTTGTACCCCGGGCATAGCTGCAGCGATGCGAAGACGATCCGGGCGGACGCCCAACGAAACGAACCACCGGGCCAGCACGTGATGGCAGAGCGCGAACCACAACCAGACACAGACGAGCCCCACGGCAACACGAAGCACCCCCGCCTGCGCCGCTGGGCGCTCGGCCTGGCGATCGCCGTCGGTCTCTATGCGCTGGCCGGCTTCCTGCTGGCGCCCTACCTGGTGCAGCGCTTCGTGCCCGAGTTCGCGCACGAGCGGCTGCAGCGTCAGGCCGAACTCGGCGAGGTGCGGATCAACCCGTTCCTGCTGACCTTCGAGGCCCGCGATCTCGCGCTACGCGAGGCCGATGGCCGGCCGATCCTCGCGCTGGATCGGCTGTTCGTCGACCTCGAGGTCAAGAGCCTGTTCCGCTGGGCCTGGACCCTCGCCGAGATCCGGCTCGAGGGGCCCGACCTGCACCTGGTGCTCGGCGCCGACTCGCGGCTCAACCTGGCACGCCTGGGGGACGCCTTCCCGGCCACCCCTGCCGCTGCCCCAGCCGAAGCGGACGACGGGCCGCCGCGCCTGGTGCTCGAGCAGGTGGTGCTGCAGGACGGCACGCTGACCTTCACCGACGAGACCGTGCCCGAGGCGGCCAGCCTGGTGGCGACCCCGCTGAACCTCCAGCTGAACGACATCTCGACCCTGCCGGAGCGCCGCGGCCCCTACGGCCTGCGCGCCCGCCTACCACTTGGCGGCGAGATCGCCTGGGAGGGCGAGATTGCGCTCAACCCGATCGCCTCGAACGGCACACTGCGCGTGACCGACCTGCGGCTGGAGGGGATCTGGCCGCTGCTCCACGCCCCACCCCACCTCACCGAACCTGCGGGCAGCGTCGATCTCGACCTCGCCTATCGGTTCGCCTACGCCGCGGGCGAGCCGTGGGATATCCAGTTCGATGCGCTTACCCTCGAGGCGTCGGGTCTCGCCATCCGTGACGGGCAACGCACCACTCCGGTCGACTTCGGCGTCGGCCGCGCCCGGCTCGGACTGCGCGCGGTCGCGCGCCTGGGCGCGGACGAACCAACCCTCAAATTAGAGGGGCTTGAGGTCGGATTGGAAGAGCTCACGGGCGTCGAGCAGGGCGGGTCACCTCTGCTACGTCTCGACTCGATAGAACTCCGCGACGGGCAACTGGACCTCGCCACACGCACGGTCTCGCTTCCATCGCTCGCGGTGCGCGGCGGCCGGGTCTCCGGCGCCGTCGATGCCGACGGCACGCTGAACTGGACCGCACCGCCACCCGGAGACCGCGTTGCGGAGGTCGCCAGCGATGGCGTGGCCGGCCCCGGCGATCCGTGGCGCGTCGAACTCGCCTCGCTCACACTCGACGAGCTCGGCATCGACTTCAGCGATGCGAGTCGTGCTACGCCGGTCGCGCTGGCCGTCGGCTCGACAAGCGCAACGCTGCGCGCGCATGCCGAGGTCGGCGGTGAGGCTCCGCAGCTGGTTGCCGAGGAGTTCGGGATCGCGCTCAGCGAGGTCTCCGTACAGCAGGCGGACGGCACCCCGGTGCTCGATGTCGAGACGATCGGGATCGACGGTGGCCGACTCGATTTCGCCGGGCGCCGGGTCGACATCGCCCGGATCCAGCTCGACGGCGGTCGCACGCAGCTCAACCGCGAGGCCGACGGCACGGTGCGCGAGCTCGTCGCCATGTCGACCAGCGATCGGGGCAAGCTGCGCCGCGACCTCGACACCGCACTGACCTCGGCCGATGCCGAGGGCGCGCCATGGCAGTTCGCCATCGACGAGATCGCGCTCGGCGGCTTCGCCGTCGCCTACGCCGACGCGACCAGCGAACCGGCCGTGGCATTCGACTTCGACGCCATCGACCTGACGCTGTCCGAACTCAGCAACGACGGTGTCACGCCGATCCGCTACGAGGGCCGACTGCAGGTGCGCCAGGGCGGTGGCGCCAAGGTCAGCGGCCGTGCCGCCCAGGACGGCTCCTCCGCCGAGGCACGCATCGAGCTCGACCGGCTGGCGCTGGCGCCGCTCGCCCCCCTGCTGTCGCGGATCGCCGCGCTCGACCTCGACTCCGGCACGCTATCCAGCGGTGTCGCGCTCGATTACGCCACCAACGGCAGCGTGCCTAAGCTGAGGGTCCGCGGCGACCTGTCACTGAACGACCTGCTGATCCGCGAGAAGATCACCGGCGACCGCTTCCTGGCCTGGAAGGCGCTCGACGCGAAGGGCGTCGCGTTGCAGGTCGAGCCCGGCGAACTGACCATCGACGAGGTGCGCCTGGCCGGGCCCGGCGCGAAGATCGTGATCTTCGAAGACCGCACCGTGAACCTGGCGCGGGTGTTCACCGACGTTGCGGACACCGACCCGACCCCTCCAGCCGAAGCGGCGTCCGACAACAGCGCGGCCGGCTTCCCGGTGCGCGTGAAGCGCATCCGCATCGACGACGGCGAGGTCGATTTCGCCGACCTGAGCCTGGTGCTGCCTTTCGCCACCCAGGTCCATGCTCTCGGCGGTGACGTCACCGGCCTCGCCCCCGGGCAGGAGGCGCGCGCCGCGCTCGACCTCGAGGGCCAGGTGGGTGAGTACGGCCAGACGACGGTACGCGGCAGCCTCGCACCGTTCGCGCCGAAGGCCTTCGCCGACGTCAACGTCGCGTTCCGCAACGTCGAGATGTCGCCGCTCTCGCCCTACACAGCCACCTTCGCGGGCCGCGCCATCGCCTCGGGCAAGCTCGATCTCGATCTCGAGTACAAGCTCGAGCAGAGCGAGCTGCTCGGTGACAACAGGATCGTGCTACGCGAGTTCACGCTCGGCGAGCAGGTCGAGAGCCCGGACGCCGCCGACCTGCCGCTCGACCTCGCCGTCGCACTGCTCAGCGACAGCTCCGGCAAGATCGAGGCGGTCCTGCCGGTGCGCGGCAACGTCGATCAACCCGAGTTCAGCTACGGCGGGCTGATCGGCCAGGCGCTCGCCAACCTGATCGGCAAGATCGTGACTGCCCCGTTCCGCGCGCTGGGCGCGGTACTGGGCGACGCTGGCGATGACCACGACACGGTCCTGTTCGCCGCCGGGCGCAACACCCTGTCACCACCCGAGCGCGAGAAACTCGCCAGGGTGGCCGAGGCGCTGGCGGCGCGTCCGCAGCTGGCGCTGACCGTCGGCGGCGCCTACGACCCGGCCGTCGCCGGCCGGGCCCTCGCGCACCGTGACCTGGCGCTGGCCCTGGCCACGGAGCTCGACGAGGCAGTCGCCGCCGGCGACGACCCGCCACCGCCCGACTTCGCCGGCGCGGCGAGCCAGCTGGCGCTGGAAAAGTTGGCTGCAGAGCGTGTCGGCAAGGCGGCCGTCGACGCGTTCGCGACCCGCCAAGCCGAGCAGACGGGTCGCGAGGTCAAGCGGATCAACCCGGTCGCCGGCCGTCTGGGTCGGGCCAGTGAGGACGCACCGTTCTACGCCGCACTGTTCGACCACCTGGTGGCCTCGGCAGCGCAGCCCGAGGCGCGGCTGCTCGAACTCGGCCGACAGCGCGCCGCGGCGGTCGCCGAGGTGCTCGCCGCGCAGTCCGGGCTCGACGCGGCGCGCGTGACCCTGGCCGAACCCGGCGAGGCCGAGGCGCGCGACGACGGCGTCCCCGTCCAGCTCGAACTCGGCGTGCACGGCAGCGGCTGAGGAGGGCGGGGTTCAGCGGTTCTCGGTGGCCGGGGGCAACGCGCCGTCGGTGCCCTTGATGCGCTCGACCTGCGGCGTCTCCCACGGGCCGGTGATGCGGTACTGCGCGCTGGCGATCTGCCCGAGCTCCTCGGCGAAGACCTCGTTGAACAGCAGCAACGCGGCACCCACCGCCGGCCCCGCGAGCACCGCGCCGGCGATCGGCAACGCGCCCGAGACGCGCGGGTTGACGGTCATCACCTGGTCGTAGTCGCGCGCCACCAGACCGGTGCGGCCCATGATGTTGACCGTCGCCGCGGAACTCTGGATCAGCAGGTCGTTGGTGAACGCGTCGCCGCTGGCGAAGACGAAGCTGCCCGAGATCGCGTCGAAACGCAGCCCCTCGTCCAGCAGGTCGCTGAAGTCGAGCGCCAGCCTGCGCCCGAGGGTGCGCAGGTTGACCAGGCTGAGCAACCGCCCGGCGCCGGGATCGATCTCGGTCAGCACCCCGTCGAGCATGCGCCCATTCAGCGCTCCGCCGAGGTTGGCCATGCTCAGGTGGTGCGGCGCACCCGGCCAGTTGAGGTTGGCGTTCAAGTGCGTTTCGCGCACCTGCACGTCCGCTTCGCCGATCAGGGCGGTGGTGAAGCGGTTGAAATCGGTGGCGTCGAGCGCGAGGTCGAGCGAGGTGACGAACCGCTCCGCCTCCTTTTCCCAGCGCCCGCTGCCCGAGACGATCCAGTCGGGATGGTCGAGGACGATGCGGCTGACACGCAGCCCCTCCTCGACCGGCTGGGCCTGCAGGTTCAGGGCGCCGAAAACGCGGTCGTTGACCACCAGGCGGTCGATCACCAGGTTCAATCCGGGCAGCGTGCGCGGGTCCGGGTCGCCAGGGTCGGGCTCAGGTTCCGGAACCGACGTCGCCGCCGGGTCGGACTCGAGCGCGTACTCCACGGCGAGCCGTTCGAATCGCGCCTCGAGCGGTCGTTCGCGTCCGGCGGTCCGGGGTACCTCAATGGTCCCGGTGGCGTCGCGGCTCTCCAGTGCGATTCGCCAGGCGTCCGCGTCAGCGTCGATCCGCGCCTCGACCTCGTGCAGCGCCAACGTCTCGCCCAACGGGACGGTATCGAAACGGGCGTCGATCCGCACCGGCGGGGATGTGCCGGAAGCCTCGGCCGTCCGGCCATCGAATTCGTCGGCGAGTGCGCGCCACGCTGTGACGTCGAGACGCTCGCCGCGTAGGTCGGCGTACCAGACCGCATCGTCTGGCAATTCGGCGGGGCCGGCGCCGATGCCGAGCCCGGCGCGCGGCACGCGTATGCCCTGCTCATCCGCAGCCAGCTCCGCGACCAGCGCAAGCGGTCCGTAGGCAACCTCGAGTCGTGGCGCGGCCTCGGCCGGCAGGTGCGCCTCGATGCGTAGCGGCTCGCGCGAGTCTGCCGGCTTGCCGAGCGGCGCGGGCAGCCGCACCTCGAGTCCTTCTAGGTCGCTCGTGGCCTCGATACGCACCTCGTCGATCTCACCGCCGGCCCCTTCGCCCACGCCGACGACCGTCGCCCATTCGAGTTCGCCGACCAGGCGTGCGGCCAGCGGCGCCGGCAGCAGCTCGGCGAACTGCGCCGCACCGGCCCGCCCGCGGGCGCTGATGCGCGGCCCAAGCCGACCCGCGTCAGGATCGTCGGGGACCTGCACGTCGACCGCGACCGGCATGCCACGCCACTCGGCCGTGAGCCCACGCCCGGCGAGGCTGTCGTTGTCGAACGTGAGCCGGCCGCGGCCGTTCTGGACCAGGACGCCGAACTCAGGGAGGTCAAGGGTCGTCTGGGCCAGGTCGATGGTGCCGTCGACCCCGGTGTCGCCGGAGTCCAGCTCGATGTCGAGCTTAAGGCCGAGGTCGAGGCGCCCGCTGGCATCGGCCACCGCGAGGTAGTCGCCGAAACGCTCCCGCAGCGGACTCTCGCGCAGGTAACGCAGGCCGGCACCGGCATCGCCGCCGACCCTGCCGTCGATGCCCAGGTGGGCCGGTTCGGCCGTCAGGTCGTCGGTGTGCGCCGTGGTCGGACCGAGCGCGGCGCCGAGGATGGTCCCGGCATCGGCGGCGATGTGCATACCGCGTCCGTCGAAGGTGGTCCAGGCACCCAGACCGTCGATGCGCGGCCACCCCTCGAGGTAGTCGAGGGCCATCCCGTCGACCCGGAAGCGCACCTGGAAGCGACCATCATGGTCATCGTACGGGAAGCGGTCGAGCGGCCCGTGCAGCAGCATACCGCCCTCGACGACGCGCCCGGAGACCAGCGCGTGGTCGAGCCATGCGACCACCTCGTCCGCCATGATGCCGGCCGGCAGGTAGCGCCACGCCTCGGACGCATCTCCATCTCGGTAGCCGACCTCGAGGTCGACGAACGGGGCATCGCCGGCGTCGGGCAGCAGCATATCGAGCCGCGTGACGGTATGGATGTGCGCGTTGTCGATCTCCAGTGCGTCGCTCAGCAGGCGCCATCCGTCGGCCTCGCGCACCACGCGCACCTCACCGGCGAGGCGCTCGCCGACCAGCGGCTCACGGAACAGCCACGGCAGGGCGACGGTCGTGTTGCGCCCGAGCAGCGCACCGCGCCCACCGTCCGGGCCGAGGTCGAACTCGACGCGCAGCCCCTGGATGCCCGGCCACTGCTGCCACGGCTCGAGCTCGAGGTCCCACAATTCGCCGATCACGCGCCACCCGGGCGCCCGGTCTCCGGCACGCCCCTGCCAGCGACCGCGCAGATCGTAGAGCTGCCCGCGCGGAGCGAGCGCATCGAGCCGGGCTGCATGTTCCGCCGACAGCAGGCCGCCGGCGTCCGCGAGCTGCTGCAGGATCCCGACATCGATCGAGGCGAGACCGGCCTCGACCAGCGGCGCATCGTCGCGACTGGTGTAACGCACACCCGCCGGCCCGGTACGGAACCGACCGCCACCGACCGGCTCGACCTCGATGCCGTCGACGGCTAACTCCCAGCCATCCGCCAGCGGGTGCCAGTCGAAGCGGCTGGCGATCCGGGCGATGCCGAGCAGCTGGTGCTCGCCCGGCGCGCTGACGGCCGCCTCGCCGGCGATGCGCCGCAGCTGGCCCTCGCGAAGCTCGCCCCACAGCTCGAACTCGGTGAGTCCCGGCAGGCCCAGCTCGGCGTCGAGCGAGCGCAGGTCGGCGGTGCTGCCCGGGAACGCCTGCTCGGCGAGCAGGGCCACGCCGCGCCACTGCACCCGGCGACCACGCATGAAGAGGCTGCCGAGCCACGTCGTGGGCGCGCCGGCCTCGCCGTCGAACTCGGCGGCCAGGTCGATAGCGCCGTCACCCGCGATGGTATCGATGTGCATCGCCAGGCGGTGGCGCTCCCCCACGTTGCGCGCGCGCAGCGAGAAGCCGTTCAGCTGCGGTTGGCCGCTCGTGGGGTCGTGCCATAGCAGCTGGCCTGAGGTGACGTCGACCTCGCGCTGCGCGAGCAGCCACGGCAGGAACCAGCCGACGTCTTTCACGGCGACGGCCGCTGGCGCATCCGGCAGTGGCGGCGCCGGGTCGGCTGTGGCTGCGAATATGTCGCCGAACAGACTGACCTGCAGGCCGTCGAGATGCAGGGCGCTGAGCGTCGGCACGCCGCTCAGCAGCGACGCCAGCGGATCGATGCTGACGTAGGCGCGCGCGAACTCGGCGCGCGGCTGGCCACCCGGGTCGAGCAGCGCGACGTCGTCGAGCACCACGGTGAGGTCGAGTCCGGGCCAGTGGGCGTTGACCGCACCGATGCGCACCGTCTCGCCCAGCGCCTGCGAGAACCAGGCCTCGAGATGCGGCTTGAACACCGCCGCGTGCGGCATCGCCAGGCGCACGATGATCAGCAGCAGGGCGAGCGCCAGGGCCAGCGCCGCGAACAGCTCGGCGACGAACCAGAACAGGTGGCGCAGGCGGGGGTCGAGGTCGTTCACGGGGCGGTTCGGCGTCGGAACTGCCGCCCTCCCCTAGACCAGGACGACGTCGAACTGCTCCTGGGTGTAGAGCTGCTCGACCTGGAACTTGATCGGTTTGCCGATGAACGCCTCGAGCTCGGCGAGGCTGGTCGACTCCTCGTCGAGCAGCAGGTCGACGACCTCCTGGGAGGCGAGGACCAGGAACTGGCGCGGCGTGAACTGGCGCTCGGCGCGCAGGATCTCGCGGAACACCTCGTAGCAGACCGTCTCCGGGGTCTTGAGCTGCCCCTTGCCGTTGCAGGTCGGGCACGGCTCGCATAGCACCTGGCCGAGGCTCTCGCGGGTGCGCTTGCGGGTCATCTCGACCAGGCCGAGCGGCGACACCTCGCCGAGCTGGCACTTCGAGCCGCTGCGCTCGAGGCTCGATTCCAGCGCCTGCAGCACCTGCTGCTTGTGCTCCTCGTCGGTCATGTCGATGAAGTCGAGCATGATGATGCCGCCGAGATTGCGCAGCCGCAGCTGGCGCGCGATCGCCTGGGTCGCCTCGAGGTTGGTCTTGAAGATCGTCTCCTCGAGGTTGGTGTGGCCGACGTAGCCGCCGGTGTTGACGTCGATGGTGGTCATCGCCTCGGTCTGGTCGATGACCAGGTAGCCGCCCGACTTGAGCGTCACCTTGCGCTCCAGTGCGCGCGCGATCTCGTCCTCGACCGAGTAGAGGTCGAACAGCGGCCGCTCGCCCGGGTAGTACTCGATGCGTTCGACCACCTCGGGGATGAACGCGGTGGCGAACTCGACCGCGCGCTGGTAGGTCTCGCGCGAGTCGATGCGGATGCGCTCGATGTCGCCGCCCACCAGGTCGCGCAGCGAGCGCAGCGCCAGCGGCAGGTCCTCGTGCACCAGCGAGCCCGCCGTCGCGCTCTGACCGCGCTCGACGATCGAGTCCCACAGCTTCTGCAGGAAGCGCATGTCGGCGCGCAGCGCGTCGGCGCTGGCCCCCTCGGCGGCGGTGCGCACGATGTAGCCGCCGCCGCCCTCGCGGTCGCTCCACTGCAGCACGATCTCGCGCAGCCGCTCGCGTTCGGCCTCGTCCTCGATGCGCTGCGAGACGCCGACGTTGTGCGCCTCGGGCATGAACACCAGGTAGCGCGACGGGATGCTGATGTGGCTGGTCAGGCGCGCGCCCTGGCTGCCGATCGGATCCTTGGTCACCTGGACCATCAGCTCCTGCCCCTCGTGCAGCAGCCGTGCGATCGACTCGCGCCGGCCGTTGCCGGCCGCCCCCGACTCGCCCTCGTCCTCCTCGCTCGACGCGACGGCGATGTCGGAAACGTGCAGGAACGCGGTGCGCGCCAGGCCGGCCTCGACGAACGCCGCCTCCATGCCGGGCAGCACCCGGCAGACGCGCCCCTTGTAGAGGTTGCCGACGATGCCGCGCCGCCGCGCGCGCTCGACGAACACCTCCTGCAGCACGCCGTTCTCGACCATCGCGACGCGGGTCTCCTGCGGGGTGACGTTGATCAGGATCTCGCCGTTCATCGCGGGTCTCGGGGCTCCGGACGGGGACTCGGGGACAGGGGCCATTATCGGGTCACCGGCCATGCCTCACCACCCCGGCGCGAGACCGGCCTCGCGCAGCAGCTCGGCGGTCTCGAACAGCGGCAGCCCCACGACCCCGGAATAGCTGCCCTCGAGGCGCGTGACGAACAGCGCCGCGCGGCCCTGGATCGCGTAGCCACCGGCCTTGTCCGCCGGCTCGCCGGTGGCCCAGTAGGCCTCGATCTCGTGCCGTGACAGGGCACGGAAGGTGACGTGGCTGACGCTCAGCCGGCAGGCGATCGCGTCGGCGGTGGCCAGCGCCACCGCGGTCAGCACCGCGTGGCTGCGCCCGGAGAGCCGGGCGAGCATCGCCAGCGCATCGTCGCGGTCGGCCGGCTTGCCGAGCACCGCGTCGTCGAGCACCACGGCGGTGTCGGCCCCGAGCACCGGTCCGGCACCCGCCTTGGCCAGCCCCCCCAGCGCCTTGGCACGCGCCAGGCGCTCGACGTAGACCGCCGGCACCTCGCCGGGAAGGTGTGCCTCGTCGACCGCAACGGGCAGCACGCGATGCGCGATGCCGGCCTGGTCGAGCAGCTCGCGGCGACGCGGCGATTGCGAGGCGAGGATCAGCATCCGCGTGCGCTCACTCGCGGTGGTACGGGTGGTTGGAAAGCAGGCTCCAGGCGCGGTAGAGCTGCTCGGCGACGATCACCCGCACCAGCATGTGCGGGAAGGTGAGCGGCGACAGCGACCAGCGCTCGTCGGCGCGCTCGAGGCAGCGCGGGTCGAGACCGTCCGGGCCGCCGACCAGCAGCGCCACGTCGCGCCCACCGGCACGCCACGCCTCCAGGCGTTGCGCCAGCGCCGGCGTGTCCCAGGCCCTGCCGCCGACGTCGAGCGCGACGACCAGCGGATTGTCCTTCAGCGCCGCGAGCATCCGCTCGCCCTCGTCGGCGCGCGCCCGCGCCGGATCGGACTTGCGCGCACGCGTCCCGGCGGCCAGCTCGACCAGTTCGAGTGGGCACTCGCGCGGCAGGCGCGTGGCGAACGTGGTCCAGCCCTCGGCCACCCAGGCCGGCATCTTCTGCCCGACGGCGACCAGTCGCAGGCGCACTCAGGCCTCGTGCGCGCGGGCCGACTCGACGCTGCTCCAGAGCTTCTCGAGGTTGTAGAAGTCGCGTACCCGCGGCTGCATGACGTGTACCACCACGCTGCCGAGGTCGACCAGCACCCACTCGCCCTGGCGCTCGCCCTCGATGCCGAGCGGGCGCACGCCGGCCTCCTTGGCGCGGCTGACGACATGGTCGGCGAGCGACTTGACGTGGCGGTCGGAGGTCCCGCTGGCGATCACCATCCAGTCGGTGATGGTGGTCATTTCGTGGACGTCGAGCGTCTTGAGCTCGACCGCCTTGAGGTCCTCCAGGGCCGTGACGGCCAGGTCCTTGAGAGCTTCGGTCTGCATGGATGTTCCTGTCAGGCCCGGGCCTGCGCGGCTTCGGCCGCGCGGTAGAGGCCCAGGCGTTGGATGGCTTCGTTGACCGCGTCGGGTACCAGGTAGCGGATGCTGCGCCCGGCGGCGACCCGTGCACGGATGTCGGTGGAGCTGATCTCGAGCTGGGTGACGCGCCAGAACAGCACGCGCCCGGCCGGCGTCGTGTGCAGCTCGGCAACCGCGTCGGTGCGCCGTGCGGCGGTCTCCGCGGCCAGCGCCGCGTCCTGCACCGCCTCGTGGCCGGGTCGCTGCAGGAAGACGAGGTGGGCCAGGTCGAACAGCTCACGCCAGCGGGGCCAGTTCACCAGGCCGGTGAATGCGTCAGCGCCGACCAGCAGCGCGAGCGGCTGCCCGGGGCCGAACTCCGCGCGCAGTCCGGCCAGCGTGTCGACGGAGTACGAGGGTCCGGGGCGGTCGAGCTCGCGCGCGTCGACGCGCAGCCCCGGTTCCCCGTCCACCGCCGCCGCGAGCAGGTCGCGGCGCTGCACGGCGGTCGCGCCGGGGGTGTCGCGCAGCGGGTTCTGGCGCGCCGGCAGCAGGCGCACCTCGGCCAGGCCGAGCCCCTCGCGGGCATCGAGCGCGACCCGCAGGTGGCCGTTGTGGACCGGGTCGAAGGTGCCGCCGAACAGGCCGATCGCCGGCCGCGGGTTCAACGGCTCACCCGCGCACGTGGCCGTCGCCGAGCACGACGAACTTCTGCGAGGTCAGCCCCTCGAGCCCGACCGGGCCGCGCACGTGGAGCTTGTCGGTGCTGATGCCGATCTCGGCGCCGAGCCCGTACTCGAAGCCGTCGGCGAAGCGCGTCGAGGCGTTGACCATCACCGAGCTCGAGTCGACCTCGCGCAGGAAGCGGCGTGCGCGGCCGAGTTCCTCGGTGACGATCGATTCGGTGTGCCCGGAGCCGTGCGCGGCGATGTGCGCCAGCGCCGCGTCGAGGTCGGCGACCACCCGGATCGACAGGATCGGCGCCAGGTATTCGGCGTCCCAGTCGTCGTCGCTGGCCGGGTGGCAGTCGGCGATGAGCGCACGGGTGGCGTCGCAACCACGCAGCTCGACGCCCTCGGCGCGGTACTGCTCGGCGAGCTCCGGCAGTACCCGGGCAGCGACGCCCTCGTGGACCAGCAGCGTCTCCATGGTGTTGCAGGTGCCGTAACGCTGGCACTTGGCATTGAACGCGATGGCGACCGCCTTGGCCAGGTCGGCGCGATCGTCGATGTAGACGTGGCAGACGCCGTGCAGGTGCTTGATGACCGGCACGCGGGCCTCGCCGCTGATGCGCTCGATCAGCCCCTTGCCGCCGCGTGGCACGATCACGTCGACGTACTCCGGCATGGTGATCAGCGCGCCGACCGCGGCGCGGTCGGTGGTCTCGAGCACCTGCACCGCGTCGGCCGGCAACCCGGCCTCGGCGAGCCCGGCGTGGATGCACGCCGCGATCGCGGTGTTGGAGTGGAACGCCTCGGAGCCGCCGCGCAGGATGCAGGCGTTGCCCGACTTCAGGCACAGCGCCGCGGCGTCGGCGGTCACGTTGGGCCGCGACTCGTAGATGATGCCGATCACGCCGAGCGGCACGCGCATCTTGCCGACCTGGATGCCGGAGGGCCGGTAGTCGAGGCCCTCGATCGAGCCGACCGGGTCGGGCAGTGCAGCGACCTGGCGCAGCCCCTCGGCCATGTCGGCGATGCGCTGCGGGGTCAGCTCCAGGCGATCGAGCAGCGCGGCGTCGAGACCGCTGTCGCGGCCGGCGGCGAGATCGCGCTCGTTGGCCTCGCGCAGCGCGTCGACACGCGCCTCGATCGCCGTGGCGGTGGCCAGCAGTGCGGCGTTCTTGGCGCCGGTCTCGGCACGGCTCATGGCGCGTGCGGCCTCCCGGGCCCGTTGCCCGACG
>CBDTVS010000007.1:0-14150 GCA_965364245.1 uncultured Gammaproteobacteria bacterium
GCCCCCGCTCGAGATCGGCGATGGTGTGGCCGTTGGCCGGTGTGCCTTCGAGCAGGAACAGCCCAGGCAGGCGGTCATGCAGGCCGTAGCCGCTGCCGGCGCTCGCCGCGATCGCTTCGCCGCGCACCAGCTCGCGCGCCAGGCGCGCGCTGTTGCCGCCGTCGAGGATGCCGGCCAGCACCTCGAGCGCGTAGACCTCGTCGACCAGCTCCTGGCTCTCCGCCCCGGTCAGCACCGGCACCTTGTAACCCATGACCAGGTACGGCAGCTCGGCGGGCAGGCGCACGGTGAGTCGCCGCGTGCCCTGCTGGGCGATCTCCGGGCGCGGCTTGGGCGGCACGATCTCGCTCGGCGCGAGCGGCCCGAAGTGCTTCTGCGCCAGGGCGTGGACCGCGTCGGGGTCGACGTCGCCGACCACCACCACGGTGGCGTTGTTGGGCGCGTACCACTGGCGGTACCAGGTCTCGAGGTCGGCGAGGCGCAGGTTCTCGAGGTCGTCCATCCAGCCGACGATCGGGTTGCGCACCGGGCTGGTCAGGAACGCGGTGGCGTTGAAGCGCTCCCAGGTCAGCGACGTCGGGTTGTCCTCGGTGCGCAGCCGGCGCTCCTCCATGACCACCCGCACCTCCTTGGCGAACTCCTCCGGGTCGAGCACCAGGTTGCGCATGCGCTCGGCCTCGAGCTCGAAGGCGGTCTCGAGCAGCGAGCGCTCCAGGGTCTGGAAGTAGGCGGTGTAGTCGCGGCCAGTGAAGGCGTTCTCGCGCCCGCCGAGCTCGGCGATGCGCCGCGAGAACTCGCCCGGGGCGAGCTTCTTTGTGCCCTTGAACATCATGTGCTCGAGCACGTGCGAGACGCCGGTGATGCCGTCGTGCTCGTAGCTCGAGCCGACCTTGTACCAGACCTGGGAGACCACCACCGGCGCGCGGTGATCCTCCTGGACCAGCAGCCGCAGGCCGTTGTCGAGGCTGAACTCGTGCACCTGGGGGGCGGCGGCCAGGGTGGCCGGCAACAGGCCGAGAACCAGCAGGAGTTTCCTTGCGAACATGCGACGCGCTCCGTCTCTGCGTGGGGTGCCGCCGCGCTTACCGGGCGCGGACGGGGGGTGCTAGGATACCGGCTCCGCGGGCCGCCGGGGCGTTCGCCCACGGTCGCCGGCAACGCCACGTAAGACACCCTCAGCGATGTTTGGTTTCAAGGACAAGCCGCCCGTGCCCGAATCGGCCGAGCCCGCCAAGCGTGGGCTGTTCGCACGCCTGCGCGAGCGGCTGGCCAAGACCCGCGGTGGCCTCACCGGGGGCCTTGCCGCGCTGTTCCGTGGACGCCAGGTCGATGACGTGCTGCTCGAGGAACTCGAGACCCGCCTGCTGATGGCCGACGTCGGCATCGAGGCGACGACCCGCATCGTCGACGACCTGACCGCACGCGTGAAGCGCCACCAGCTCGCCGACGGCGAGGCGCTGCTCGGCGCGCTGCGCGAGGAGATGGAGGCGATCCTCGCCCCGGTCACCCGGCCCCTCGAGATCGATGCCGCGTCCGACGGCACCTGCGTGATCCTCATGGTCGGCGTCAACGGCGCCGGCAAGACCACCACCATCGGCAAGCTGGCGCGCCGGCTGCAGGCCGAGGGGCGTTCGGTGATGCTCGCCGCCGGCGACACCTTCCGCGCCGCGGCGGTCGAGCAGCTGCAGAACTGGGGCGCCCGCCACGACGTGCCGGTGATCGCCCAGCAGAGCGGCGCCGACAGCGCCTCGGTGATCTTCGACGCGCTGCAGGCGGCACGGGCGCGGGGTGTCGACGTGCTGATCGCCGACACCGCGGGACGCCTGCACACCCAGGCCAACCTGATGGAGGAGCTCAAGAAGGTGGTGCGGGTGATGCGCAAGCTCGACCCGAGCGCACCGCACGAGATCATGCTGGTGGTCGACGCCGGCACCGGCCAGAACGCGCTGGTCCAGGCGCGCCAGTTCCACGCCGCGGTCGGTCTGACCGGCATCACCCTGACCAAGCTCGACGGCACCGCCAAGGGCGGCATCGTGTTCGCCATCGCGCGCGAGCTCGAGGTGCCGATCCGCTTCATCGGCATCGGCGAGCAGGCCGAGGACCTGCGTCCGTTCGACGGCACCGAATTCGCCGCCGCGCTGCTCGACGACGACACGGCATGAGCCAACCCCGGCGATGATCCGTTTCGACGGCGTCCACAAGCGCTACCCCGAGGGCCACGAGGCGCTCAAGGGCGTCAGCTTCGCCGTCGACAAGGGCGAGCTGGTGTTCCTGACCGGCCATTCCGGGGCCGGCAAGAGCACGCTGCTCAAGCTGATCGCACTGATCGAGCGCGCCAGCCACGGCCAGGTGGTGGTCGACGGCGAGAATCTCACGCGCATGCGTCGCGGCCGCGTGCCCTACCTGCGCCGCCGCCTGGGCATCATCTTCCAGGACCACCACCTGCTCTACGACCGCACGGTGTTCGACAACGTCGCGCTGCCGCTGGTGATCAGCGGCGTGCCGCACACCGAGATCGGGCGTCGCGTCCGCGCCGCGCTCGACAAGGTCGGCCTGCTCGGCAAGGAGAAGCTCTACCCGATCACGCTCTCCGGCGGCGAGCAACAGCGCGTCGGTATCGCCCGCGCCGTGGTGCACAAGCCGGTGCTGCTGATCGCCGACGAGCCGACCGGCAACCTCGACCCCGAGCTGGCACGCGAGGTGATGCAGCTGTTCCTGCTGTTCAACCAGGTCGGCGTCACGGTGCTGATCGCGACCCACGCGCTCGACCTGGTGCGCGCGCTCGGCGAACGCGTGCTGCACCTCGAGCACGGGCGCCTCACCGAGCTGCGGGTGGCCGGACGATGAAACGCCCGGCACGCCGCCCCGCGGCCGCCACTCCGCGCAAGGCCGCGCCCGGCCCGCGGCCCGACCCCCGGGTCTACCTGCTGCGCCACGCCGAGGTGCTGCTGTCGAGCCTGGGCCGGCTGTGGCGCAACCCGGTCGCGAGCCTGATGACCGTCGCGGTCATCGGCATCGCGCTGGCCCTGCCGGCCGGCCTGCACCTGCTGCTCGAGAACGCACGCCTGCTGAGCGGCGGCTGGGACGGCTCGACCCAGGTCTCGCTGTTCCTGCGCCGCGAGGTGCCGGAGGCCGAGTCGGCACGCCTCGCCAGCGCGCTGCGCGAACGGCCGGAGATCGCCGAGACCACGCTGATCCCGCGCGCCGAGGCCCTCGCGGAGTTCCGCACCCTGTCCGGATTCGGCGGCGCCCTCGACGCGCTCGACGAGAACCCGCTGCCCGACGTCATCGTCGTGCGCCCGGCACCCGGCCATGCCGCACCGAAGGCGGTCGAGGCGCTGGTCGCCGAACTGCGCGTGGTGCCCGGGGTCGAGCACGCGCGCCTCGACATGCAGTGGGTCAAGCGCCTCTACGCGCTGATGGAGATCGTGCGCCGTGGCGTCGAGGTGGTCGCGCTGCTGCTCGGGCTCGCCGTGCTGCTGGTGGTCGGCAACACCATCCGCCTCGACATCCAGACCCGCCGTCGCGAGATCGAGGTCGCCAAGCTGATCGGTGCGACCGACGCCTTCATCCGCCGCCCGTTCCTCTACAGCGGCGCATGGTACGGGCTGTTCGGCGGTGTCGCCGCGTGGCTGCTGGTCAGCATGGCGCTGTGGGCGACCGGCGGCCCCGTGCAGCAGCTCGCGCTGCTCTACCAGAGCCAGTTCCGGCTGATCGCCGCGGATGCCGGCACCGTGCTGACCCTGCTCGTCGGTGGCGCGCTGCTCGGTCTGCTCGGCTCGTGGCTGGCGGTTGGGCGCCACCTGGCGGCGATCGAACCGAGCTGATTCCGCGCGACGGAACCCCGCCGTGGAACCCGGGTCAAAAGCAGCGAAGTCACCCTTGGCACTCTCAGGACGAGAGTGCTAAAATACGGTTAACCAAGGAGAAAGTAACCAGATGCGCGACCTGATCCCGGTTCAGCTGGCGGGCCCGCAGGGCAGCCTCGACGCCTACCTGGCGACCATCGGCCAGATCCCGGTGCTCGACGCCGAGGAAGAGCGTGCGCTCGCCGAGCGGCTCAACGCCGACAACGACCTCGACGCGGCGCGCGCGCTGGTGCTCTCGCACCTGCGCTTCGTGGTGCACGTCGCGCGCGGCTACAGCGGCTACGGCCTGCCCCTCGGCGACCTGATCCAGGAGGGCAACATCGGCCTGATGAAGGCGGTGCGTCGCTTCGACCCGGCGCAGAACGTACGCCTGATCTCGTTCGCGGTGCACTGGATCCGCGCCGAGATCCACGAATTCATCCTGCGCAACTGGCGCATCGTCAAGGTCGCGACCACCAAGGCGCAGCGCAAGCTGTTCTTCAACCTGCGCAAGGCCAAGAAGCGCCTTGGCTGGCTGAACCATGCCGAGGTCCAGGCGGTCGCCAGCGACCTCGGCGTGACGCCGGAGAACGTGCTCGAGATGGAGGCGCGGCTCAGCGCCCACGACGCCCCGTTCGACCCCGTGGGCAGCGACGACGACGACGCCCCCCCGGCCCCGGTCGCCTACCTCGCCGACCAGCGCGCCGACCCGGCCATGCAGCTCGAGGCGCTCGACAGCGCCGACCACGGCAAGCGCCAGCTCAGCGCCGCGCTCGCCACCCTCGACCCGCGCAGCCGCGACATCGTCGAGCGGCGCTGGCTGGTCGAGCCCAAGGCGACGCTCAAGGAGCTGGCCGAGGTGCACGGCGTCTCGCTCGAGCGCATCCGCCAGCTCGAGAAGAACGCCCTGACCCGGCTGCGCGGCGCGATCGCCGCCTGACCCGCGCGCGGTGCCCGCGCGCGACACCAACACCCCGCCCCCGCGACGCCAGTGGACTCCGCGGAACTGATCCTGTTCCTGGCGGTGACCGCCGCCTGCGCCTGGCTGCAGGCGGTCAGCGGCTTCGCGCTGGCGCTCGGACTGCTCGGTGCGATGACCGAGTTCCACCTGACCCCGATCCCGGTGACCGCGGTGGTCGTCAGCCTGCTCGGCCTGGCCGGCAGCCTGGTGGCCCTGGCCAGCGAACGGCGCGCGGTGCAGTGGCGGCGCCTGGCGCCGATCGCGCTGGGCATGCTGCCCAGCGTGGGGCTCGGGGTCTGGCTCATGGATCGCCTCGCCACGGAGGCGACCAGCACGCTGCAGGTGCTGCTCGGCGTGTTCATCGTCCTCGGCGGCGCGCTGATGCTGACGCGCCCGGTCACCCGCGAGCAGCCTGCGCCGCGACATACCGGGTTGCTCGCCGGCCTGTTCGGCGGCCTGTTCGGCGGCCTGTTCGCCGCCATCGCTCCGCCGGTCGTCTACCACCTCTACCGCGAACCGATGACCGTCGACGCGGTGCGTGCGACGCTGCATGCGCTGATCGTGGTCGGCGTGGTGATGCGCATGAGCTTCGTGTCGGTGTTCTCGGAGGTCCAGCCGCTGGCCCTGGAACTGGTGCTCTACGCGCTGCCGGTGGTGGTCGTGGCGACGCTGGCCGGACGCCACTTCACGCCGGAGCTCTCGGGGGCCACCCAGCGCCGCATCGGCGTGGTGCTGCTGATGCTGCTCGGCGTGCCGCTGCTGTTCGCCTGAGCCCGGACCGCACGCAGCGGGCCGTGGGCTGCCTTCAGACAACCGGAAGCTGGCCGTGAAGCCCGACCGTCCTCTCGCCCTGAGCCTCGCGCAGCGCCACCTGCTGTTGCGGGCGCTGGCGCGCGCCGAACACGCCGGCGTGCCGGTGACCCGTGCCCTGGAACCGCTGCGCGCCGAGTCCCGCGGCCGCCTGGCGCAGCGCCTCGAGGTGATGCAGGCCGCGCTCGAGCGCGGGCTGCCGATCGGGCGCGCCGGGCGCCAGGCGGGCCTGTTCACACCGTGGGAGGGGCGCGTGCTGGAGAGCGCGGCGAACGCCGGCACGCTCGAGGCCGTTCTCGCGCGCCTGGCCGAGCATCACGCGACCCGGCAGCGCTGGGCACAACGGGTGCGCAGCCGCCTGGCCCTGCCGCTGCTGCTGCTGGTGGTGATGGCCCTGGTCGCGCCGCTGCCGGCGCTGGTCGGCCAGGCCATCGACGGCGCCGGCTACCTGCGCCGCGCGCTGCTGCCGCTGGCCTCGCTCGCCGCGCTGGTCTCCCTGCTCACCCGGGTCGCGCGCCGTGCCCGGGGACAGGACCTGCCGCGCGTGCTGGAACGGCTGCTGCTGTGGCTCCCCGGAGTCGGCAGAATGGTGCGGCTGCGCGCCCAGCGCGACCTGCTGATGAACCTCGCCCTGCTGCTCGCCGCCGGCCGTCCCGCGGTCGAGGCGCTGCGCGAGGCGGCGGCCACGGTGCGCAGCCCGGTGCTGCGCGGCGCCTGGGTGCAGGCGGCCGCGGCGGTCGAAGAGGGCGCCACGGTGACCGATGCGCTGCGCGATGCCGGCGGGCTGGATCGTCGCGCCGGGGTGCCGCTGGTCGGGGCGGGCGAGTTCTCCGGCAGCCTGGACCGCATGGTCGAACACCACGCCGAACAGCTCAACGACCGACTCGACCTGATCGACGACGCGCTCGCCGAATGGCTGCCGCGCCTGCTCTACTTCGGCGTGCTGGCGCTGCTCGCCTGGGCGATTCTCGGCATGGTCATGTGAACGAAGACGGCGGGCGTCGCCGGGTCACCACTTCAGTTCGCGGCCCCGGTAGTCGAACAGCTTGCCGGTCTGCTCCATCGTGAAGCCCTCGATGCGTTCGATCATCGCGGTGACCGCCTCGGCCGGGCTCAACGCCGCGCTGTCCCCGCCGATCCGCGTGCGCACCCAGCCCGGGTGCAGCAGCAGCACGCCGACGTTGCGTCGCCGCAGCTCGTGGGCCATGCCGTGCAGCATGGCGTTGAGCGCGGCCTTGCTCGCACGGTAGGCGTAGCTGCCGGGCGAGGTGATTTTGCTGACGCAGCCCATCTCGCTGGTGATGCCGACGATGAGGCGCATGTCGCTGCGCGCGACCTGCTCGAGCAGCGCGTCGGTGACGCGCGCGACGCCGAGCACGTTGACCTGCCAGGTCTCCTCCCAGGCCTCGAACTGCAGCTTGCCGATCCGCAGCGTCGGGTCCCAGTCCTTCCAGACCCCGGCGTTGTGCACCAGCACGTCGATGCCGGCATTCGGCAGCGTGCGCGCCAGCGTGGCGACCTGCGCCGGGTCGGTGACGTCGAGCTTGTGCAGGCTGACGGTGTCGAGTTGCTGGTCGAGGCGGCGCAGTTCGCCGGCCTCGAACGGATCGCGGCAGGTGGCGAACACGCGCCAGCCACGCTGACCGCACTGGCGCGCCCATTCGAAGCCCATGCCGCGGCCAGCTCCGGTAACCAGAATGCTTGGCATCGCACAGTCCCTTATGCCCTGATCAGGCTGGGTAGGCTACACCAGTCCCGCCAAGACCGCAGTACCCGCCGGGATTCTTGGCCAGGTACTGCTGGTGGTACGCCTCGGCGTAATAGAACGGCGGCGCGTCGATGATCTCGGTCGTGATGCGACCCGCGCCGCGTGCGTCGAGCGCCCGCTGGTAAGCGTCGCGCGAGGCCTCGGCGACACCGCGCTGCTCGGCGCCGTGGCAGTAGATGCCGGAGCGGTACTGGGTGCCGACGTCGTTGCCCTGGCGCATGCCCTGGGTCGGGTCGTGCGCCTCCCAGAAGGCGTGCAGCAGGGCCGCGTAGGCGATGCGTGCCGGGTCGAACACCACCTGCACCACCTCGTTGTGCCCGGTCTGGCCGCTGCACACCTCCTCGTAGGTCGGGTTCGGCGTGTGGCCGCCGGCGTAACCGACCGCGGTCACGTGCACGCCGGGCAGCTCCCAGAAGCGGCGCTCGGCGCCCCAGAAGCAGCCGAGGCCGAACAGCGCGAGCTGCATGCCGTCCGGCCACGGCGGGCTCATCGCGTGCCCGTTGACGTGATGTGTCTCGGGCACCGCGAGCGGCGTGGCGCGTCCCGGCAGGGCCGCGTCGGCCGTCGGCATCTCGAGCTTGCGTTGCATCCAGCCGAACATCTCAGCTCCCGTAGGTGACCGGCCTGCCGAGGCCCTCGCGCGGCGGCAGCTGCAGGTAGTAGCCCTCGTCACGCAGTGCGCGCATCACCGCGACGGGGTCGGCGCGCGCCAGGCGGCGTTCCGTATGCAGTTCGATCTCGAGCACCGCCACGAGTTCACCGAGCCGCGCGAGAAGCGCCTCGGGCACGCGCGAGAAGTCGTCGGCACGCTCGACGTAGAGGTAGGTGTCCGCCTCGCGGGCAGCCCGGTAGACGACACAGGGGAGCGGTTCCATGACCGCAAGTCTACTCACGCAGCGGCCCGGCGCGCCACGCCGGCCACGTGCTGAGCGCCGTGTATACTCGACGCGAACCCCCTCCCGTGGAGAGCGCGATGTCCGAACCCGCCGCCACCCGGAGCGCGGCCGAGAGCCAGCAGACCCTCGACAACGAGCACCTGGTGCAGCTCGGCCTCGCCGACGCCGTGGTCCAGGCGGTCGAGCGTGGCGAGCCCGCGGCCGAGGTCGCGCAGCTGGTGGCGCAGTTCGTCGACTACACCGAGCTCCACTTCATGTCCGAGCAGCTGCTGATGCGGCTGCACGCCTACCCCGACTACGCCGAGCACGTCGCCGACCACGAGACGATCGTCGAGCAGCTCCAGGCGCTGCGCGAGAGCAGCGAGGGCGAGGCGGCCTCGCCGCTGACCGCCGAGCGCGCGCACAAGGTCAAGGGCCAGATGCTGGGGCACATCCGCAACCGCGACGCCGCCCTGCACGCCTATCTCGCCGACCGCCAGGACCGGGACTGAGCGCGGCGACGACGTGAGCACGGCCCAGCACCCCCGGCGCATCGAGGCGCTCGCCGAGCTGTTCCGCGAGGGCGAAGCGGGCGATACCGCCTACATCGTCGAGCGCGGCCGCCTCGAGATCTCGCTGCTGCGCGAAGGGCGCAAGGTGGTGATCGCCGAGCTCGGCCCCGGCAGCCTGGTGGGCGAGATGGCCCTGATCGGCGCCGGCACCCGTTCGGCGACCGCCACCGCGCTCGAGGAGACCGACGTCGCGACCATCCACCGCGACCAGCTCGACGCGGCGCTCGCCGACGCCGACCCGGTCATCAAGCTGTTCCTGCGCGTGCTGCTCGAGCGCTTCCACGAGGCCAGTGCCCGCCTGCACGGCGGCGGTGCCGCGCCGCGCGCACCCGCGGCCGACTACCACCAGGATCTCGACCGCGCCGTCGAGGACCTGCGCCTGCGCGACGAGCTGCAGGACGCGCTGGCCCGGCGCGAGTTCGTGCTCTATTACCAACCGATCGTCGAACTGGTCAGCGGACACATCGCCGGCTACGAGGCGCTGATCCGCTGGCAGCACCCGGAGCGCGGCCTGGTCGGGCCGTTCGAGTTCATCGGCTTCGCCGAGAAGAGCGGCCTGATCGACGACATCGGCGGCTGGGTGCTCGAGGAGGCCTGCGCGGCCGCGGCGCGCCTCGCCGGGAGCGGCGATGGCGAAGTGCCGTTCATCGCCCTCAACGTCTCGGCGCGCCAGCTCCAGGCCGAGGATTTCATCGACCGCGCCGGCGCCTGCCTCGATGCGAGCGGCGTCGACCCCGGGCGGATCAAGTTCGAGGTCACCGAGAGCCTGCTGCTCGGCGACCCGGAGCGCGCCGCCGCGCTGCTCGCCGAGCTGAAGATGCTCGGCGTGCGCCTGGCCCTCGACGACTTCGGCACCGGCTACTCGAGTCTCAGCTACCTGCACCGCTTCCCGTTCGACACGCTCAAGATCGACCGTTCGTTCGTGACCACGATGCTGCGCAGCAGCGACAGCATGGAGATCGTGCGCTGCATCCTCGGCATGGCCCAGGGGCTGATGCTCGACGTCGTCGCCGAGGGAATCGAGCACGAGGACGAACTGTCACTGCTCGCCGACCTCGGCTGCGGCTACGGCCAGGGCTACCACTTCGCACGGCCGCAGCCCGAGGCCGAGGCGTTCGCGCTGCTCAAGCGCTAGGCGCGCGCCTCACTGCGCGAGCAGCTCGCGCACCAGGTGGTCGGCGGCCGGGTCGTCCCAGTCCACGTAGCTGCGCAGGTAGCGCACCACGCGGCCCTCGCGATCGAGGAAGAAGCTCGCCGGCAGCACGTCGTCCGGCAGCACCTCGCCGATCGTCCGCGCCGGGTCGACGTAGAGCGCCAGGTTGACGATGCCGAGCCGCTCGAAGAACGGCGCCGCCTGCAGTGCGCCGCCCTGGTCCAGCGCCAGCGTGACGACCGCGAACGGCTCCCCGGCGAAGCGCCCGGCGAGGCGGTCGAGCGACGGCAGCTCGCGCACGCAGGGCGGACACCAGGTGGCCCACAGGTTGAGCAGCACCACCCGGCCGGCGAAGTCGTCGAGGCGCACCGGTTGCCCCCCGGCGTCGTAAAAGGTGACCCCGGGCAGCGCGTAGGGTGGGTCGACCGGCTTGAAGCTCGCGACCGTGCCGTCGGAGGGCTCGTCCGCCTCGTGGTAGGCGGTCGCCGACAGCGCGCAGGTCAACAGCAGCAGGCCGAGCAGGCGGGCGAAGCGGTGCGGTCTGGGCATGGCGCGCATCCTACCCGATCCCCGGACGTCGTCGCGCTACGCTCCCATGGCCCGGAGTTGGAGCCCGGCATGCACGACCACCCGCACCTCGACACCACGACCGCCCCCGACGACCCGTGCACGCTGTTCGCGCACTGGTATCGCGCGGCTCTCGACGCGGTCCACGACGAGCCGACCGCGGTGGCCCTGGCCACCGTCGGCGCCGACGGACGCCCGGCCGCACGCATGGTGCTGCTCAAGGGCTTCGATGCCAGCGGCTTCGTCTTCTACACCAACTTCGCCAGCCGCAAGGGCGCCGAGCTCGACGCCAATCCCCATGCCGCGCTGCTGTTCTGGTGGCCGCCGCTGCTGCGCCAGGTCCGCGTGGAGGGCCGGGTCGCACGGGTCGACGCCGCCGAGGCCGACGCCTACTTCGCTACCCGCCCGCGTGGCAGCCAGCTCGGTGCCTGGGCCTCGCCGCAGAGCGAAGCGCTGACCGACCGCGCCGAGCTCGAGGCGCGCGTGACCGCCGAGACCGCACGCCACGGCGACCGCGACATACCACGCCCGCCGTTCTGGGGTGGCTACCGGCTGGTGCCCGACGCGTTCGAGTTCTGGCAGGGGCGTCCCGACCGGTTGCACGACCGGGTCCACTACCGGCACGCGGACGGGGCCTGGCAGCGCGTCCGGCTGGCGCCCTGACGCGCGCTGGGAAGCTGGGCTGCGTGCTGCACGGCCGCTTCGTCTTCAACCGCGCGGACAGGAACAGCGCCGGGGTGCTGCAGCGCAAGCGCCGCCGGCGCGACGGCTCGCGGATCGAGGACTGAAGCCCTCAGTCCTGCCGGGTTTTCGCCACCGCCTCGCGCAGGCACGCCGGGCACAGGCAACCGACCGGCGAACCCGGCGCGGGCGCCGGCAGCACCGCCGGGAAGTCGCGCGCGCACCAGCACGGCGCCGGGTCATCGCGACCGCAGCGGAACGGTGCACCACATGCGGCGCAGCGGGCGTTGGGCTCGGCCGGGGTCGCGGGATGCTCCATGCTGGACGATTATAGGGAGGTCGACCGCCGCGCGAGACCGTCCCATGCTCCCTACGCTCCCGCCACCCTTCGAGGGCGAGCTGTTCGCCTTCCTGCGCGATCTCAGGCAGCACAACGAGCGCGCCTGGTTCGACGCGCACAAGCCGCGCTACGAGACCGCGGTCCGCATCCCGGCGCTCGCCTTCATCCAGGCGATGGGGCCGCGGCTCGCGACCATCTCGCCACACTTCACGGCGGTGGCGAAGAAGAGCGGCGGCTCGCTGATGCGCGTCTACCGCGACACCCGTTTCAGCAAGGACAAGACGCCCTACAAGACCAACGTCGGCATCCAGTTCCGCCACGTGGCGGGGCGCGACGTCCACTGCCCCGGCTTCTATCTTCACCTCTAACCCGGCCGCTGCTTCCTCGGCGCGGGCATCTGGCGACCCGAATCGAAGGCGCTGCGGGCGATCCGCGACTTCATCGCCGACAACCCCGGCGGCTGGCGCAAGGCGGTCGGCGACCGCCGTTTCGGCGCGCGCTTCATGCTCGACGGGGAGTCGCTGGTGCGCGCACCGCGCGGCTACCCGCCGGACCACCCGCTGATCGACGACCTCAAGCGCAAGGACTTCATCGCCACCGCCGAGTTCGCCGACGCCAAGGCGCTCGAGCGCGACTTCGTCGACTGGGTCGCGAACGCGTTCGGCACCGCCACCCCGCTGATGCGCTACCTCTGCCAGGCCCTCGACGTGCCGTTCTGAGCCACCTACCAGGCGGGGACTGGCGCGTCCGGGTTGGGCACGCTGTGGCAGCGCTCGCAGGCGAAGGTCGAAAACGCCACACGGTCGTGGCAAACCCCACAGTACTCCCCGGCGAGGATCGCCGTCATCGTGACCGGGTTGGCGCCGGTCTCGGCGGCGAACGGCGCCGGATGGCAGTTGCCGCAATCGAGCCAGGCGCCGTGCTCACGGTGCGGGAAGCGCACGTAGGGCATGTCGCGCGTGTCGGTCATCAGGATCGCGTCATCGCGCAGGCGGCCCTTCACGTCACGGCCGCCGAGCTCGGCGCGAGGCGCGATCCGGCCCTCGGTCAGCGTGCGCACCCAGTCGACATTGCCGAGCCGGTCGCGCGGGAACGCCGCGGTCGCCTCGGCCGCGCGCTGCAGGTGCACGGCGCCAGGGTTGTCCGGGTCGTAGAAATCGGCGGCCGGTTCGTGACCGTCGTAGGTGATGACCGGCGCCGCCGCTGCCTCGTCGACCGGCCCGTAGAGGCCGAGCGCCTGGTCACGCGGCGTGGGTGGCGCGGCAGCGGGCGGGACGTAGGGCGTCGCGCTGGGCTCCGGTGCGCTCGACTGCGGCGGCGCCACGCAGCCCGCGAGCAGCACCAGCCACAGCAGCGCGACCCGGCGGATGCTCAATGGGCGTGGGGTGAGGTGTGCTCGCCGCCGCTCAGCACCATCTGCGCCAGGCCGACCAGCAGCCGCGCCCGGTCGCCGGTATCCTCGGCCTCGAGCAGCGCCTGCTTCTCCTCGTCGGCGAGCGGCAGGTTCATCGCGAAGGCATCGACGTAGACCGGGTCGGGCAGCGCCTCGGCCTGCTCCCAGTCGAGTTGCAGGCCGCGGAAGGTCACCAGTTTCTGCAGTACGTCGCGCAGCCCGGGACGGTCGAAGCTGACCTCGCGGTCGGGATCGAGATCGTCGGCGAATGCCGACCAGTCCGGGACCACGTTGCGGTAGCCACGGTGCGCCTCGAGTTCTTGCGCGATCGCGAAGCGGCAGACGCCGGTGAGCACGATCATCAGCCGCCCGTCGTCACACTCGGCGAAGCTGGTCACGCGGCCGGCGCAGCCGATGCGCCGGACCGGATCGCCCCCGCTGCGCGTCGCGTCGGCGGCCGGCTGGACCATGCCGATCATGCGTGAGCCGCCCAGCGTGTCGAGCACCATGTTCAGGTAGCGCGGCTCGAAGATGTTCAGCGGCAGCTGGCGTCCGGGCAGCACGATGGTGCCGCCGAGCGGAAAGATCGGCAGCTGCTCGGGCAAATCTTCGAAGCGTGGTGTGAAGCGGCTGGACATCGTTTCTCCGTCGTTACAGGTTACGGCATGGGTGGTGAGCGCGCGTTGCGGTGCCTCAACGTTTCGACCCGCAGGTGCGTGCGGGCGTTCCCTGGCCAGCCTCCGCTATGCTGGACGGGGAGGAGGAGAACGCGTGGCAAGGATCGCGGTACTCGGCACGCTGGCAGTCGACCGGGTGGTACGGCTCGACGCGCCACTGCAGGTCGGCGGCCACCAGCAGGGCGTGGTACTAGAAGACCGCTGTGGCGGAGGCGCAGCCAACGCCGCGGTCGCGCTGGCGCGCGCCGGTCACCACGTGGTGCTGGTCTCGGCGGTGGGCGACGACGACGACGGCCGCGCGCTGCTGGAGACCCTGGCGCTGGCCGGGGTCGATACCGTTGAGGTGGCCGTGCTCCCCGAGGCGACCTCGAACTCCCTGCTGCTGGTCGACCCGGCCGGCGAACGCACCATCGTCAACCTGCAGCGCCTCCACGCCCCGGCGCCGGAACGGCTGCTGCGCCTGACTCTCGACTGCGTCTACGTGCGCAGCCGCGCGCCCGGGCTG
>CBDTVS010000008.1:0-13890 GCA_965364245.1 uncultured Gammaproteobacteria bacterium
CAACTGAGCTACGCCAGCGCGACGCCGATTCTAACAATCCCCGACGCACGGGCCATCACCCGCAATCGCGCAGGTAGCGACCGAGCATCGGGTAGCTCTCGCCGAGCCGCGCCCATGTCGCGTCGGTGAAGCGTTCGGAGGCGGCCTCGTCGAGATCCAGCCAGTACTGGCTCTCCTGCCGGTAGCGCAGCACCAGCCGTGGGTTGTAGCCCTCGGCCCGGATGCGCGCCTCGAGCTCCTCGGCGGCACGACGCCCGTGGAAGAAGCCGAGGCTGACGGCGTTGCGATACTCACCGGTTCCGACCACGAAGCTGTCGATGCCGCGCTGCTGCAGTTCGTCGATCAGCCCCTGCGCCGCCTCGAGGGTCGGCCGGGCCGGCAGCAGCACCCAGTAGCCGGAAAGGTCGCCGCGCCGCTCCTCGCTGCGCACCCTGGCCTCGATACCTCCGGCCCCGAGCTCGCCGAGCACGCGCTCGACTAGGAGCCGGTCCTGCAGCGTGCCGAGGCTGTAGCAGATGGCCACGCGGCCCTGCGTGGGCCGAGCCGGGCCGGGCGCAGGGAGCTCGGTGATCATCCCGGGAGATGAATCTCGAGCGGGGTCCGTACCCGTCGTCGCCACGGGTGCGTCGCGCGCAACCTCGAGCTGGGCCGGATCGGCCTCGGCGACCAGGGTCAGACCTGATCCGGCGCGATCACCGAGCCCGCCCGGCAGCAACTGGCCGGGCGTGTCGTAGGGCCCCAGCAGCAGGAAGAGCGCAAGGTTGAGCAGCAACAGCAGGCCGAGCAGGATTTTCATGCGTATTCCATGCAGTCGCTTGCGTACCCTACACGGCCACCGGCTGCTGGTTGCAGCCGCGACGCGCAAGCTCGGCGAGTCCCTCGAGGACCAGGTGCGGTCGGTGTACGTAGGGCTCGCTCAGCAATGGAAAAAGCCGGTCGGCATCGCCGCCGGTCAGGACGCCCGGCACGTCGACGCCGGTCCTGGAGCGCAGGTCGCCGACGACCCTGTCGAGCAGCGCCACGAGCTGGTATCGCGCCCCGTTGCGCACCGCCCCACGCGTGTTACAGGCCAGGTCGGGCCGCGTCGCGTCGACTTCGTCGCCCTCGGCAGAGCCGATCCGCCCGGTGCGCCGGTCGAGGCTGGTCCGCGCCAGCGCCAGGCCGGGCACGATCAGCCCGCCCAGGTGCGTCCCGTCGGCCGCCAGCCCATCGACCGTGACCGCGGTGCCGGCATCGACCACGCATAGCGGCTGCCCTGGATACGCCCGCCGCGCACCGACCAGCGCCGCCCAGCGGTCGGCACCCAGGCGCTCCGGCTCGGGGTAGGCATTGCGCACACCGCATCCGCGCCGACCGGGGACCACGGTGGCCAACGGCACCGCCCAGCGGTTTTGCAGCCAGCGGGTCATGCGCCGGTTGATCGCCGCGTCCGCGACACTGCACAGCAGGATGCGTTGCGGGGCCATGATGCTGCCGAGCGCGGCCTCCAGGTTCGCCTCGAGGCCGACCCCGGCGTAATCGATGGGCGTCCCCGGCTCGAGCCGACCACGTGCCCAGAGACCCCATTTGAGCCGCGTGTTACCGGCGTCGAGCAGCAGGATCATCCTGCCCCCCGCAGGCTGACCTCACCGCCGTGGTAGCGCTGCACGCGGCCGTCGTGCTCGAGCAGCAGCGCACCGTCCCGATCCACGCCACGATGGCGGCCGAGCACCTCGCGCTGGCCGATCAGCAGCCTGACTTCACGCCCGGCCAACGCGTCGAGGGTGTGCCACTGCCCGAGCCACGGCGTCAGCCCGCTGTCCGGGTAACCGGCGAGCAGCGGCAGCAGGCGGTCGACCAGCAGGCCAGCCAGGCGATTGCGCGACGGGGTTGCCGCGCCGAGTTCACCGGCCAGGTCGCACCACGGCTGGTCGATGCCCTCCATGCCCGTCGCCGGCATCGCGACGTTGAGCCCGATACCCACGACCACGAAGCAGCTGCCGCCGCTCTCGCCGGAACTCTCCAGCAGCACCCCGCCGAGCTTGCGCCCACGACACAGCAGGTCGTTCGGCCACTTCAGTCCGACCTCCGCGAGCCCGGCGTCGCGCAGCACCTCCGCCGTCGCCACTCCGACCGCGAGGCTCAGGCCAGCCAGCGCCTCGGGTCCCGTGGCGTAACGCCAGAGCAGCGACAGGTAGATGTTGCGCCCCGGTGGCGAATGCCAGCGCCGACCCTGGCGACCGCGCCCGCCGCGTTGGCTCTCGGCCAGGCAGGCCCAGCCCGCGTGACCACCGTCCAGCGCACGGGCCAGCAGGTGGCCGTTGGTCGAGTCGGTCTCGGACAGGATCTCGAGGCGCTCGAGCAGGGTGGCGCTCCCGGGAGTCAGTTGGGCGCGGATGCGCGCCTCGTCGAGCGGCTCGAGCGGCCCGGCGAGGCGGTAGCCGCGACCGCGCACGGCGTGGATCTCGACGCCGGCCGCGGCCAGGGAGCGCGTCGCCTTCCAGATCGCCGCCCGGCTCAGCCCGAGGTGCGTTGCGAGCGCTTCACCCGAGTGGAACTGGCCGTCTGCCAGGCAGGCGAGCACCCGTTGCTGCGTGTCCATCGCGCCATTCTAGCCCGGATGCCCGGCGCCGATGGCCGCCCTGGGTCGATTCCTGGTGTGCAACAATCGCCTCATGTCAAAGCTACGACCCCAGGCGAACCGGGCGGCTGCCGCGCTCCTGCTCCTGCTCCTCGCCTTACCGGCTGTTGGCGCCACGGCCATGGCCGAAGCCGAGGCCGCGCTCGCACGTGAAGATTACGCGGTGGCGGTCCCGCTGCTCGAAGCGCTCGCCGCCAAAGGTGATGCCGGCGCGCAATTCCGGCTCGGCTCGCTGCACTCCCTGGGCCAGGGCATGCCGGTCGACCAGCGGCAGGCCGCGGCCTGGTTCGAGAAGGCCTCGGCGGGTGGCCACCACGAGGCAACCGTGACGCTGGCCAACATGTACCTCAGCGGCCTCGGGGTGCCGCGTGACGAGTCGCGCGCGCTGGAGCTCTTCGAACGCGCCGCCGAGATCGCCGCGCAGCAGGAGATCGAAGAGGAGGAGTGCTGACGGGCGCTGGCAGCCCTCAGTCGGGTTCCAGTTCCAGAATCACCCGGTCGCCCTCATCGACCGTGGCCAGGCATGCGGGATCCCCGGTCAGCGCGCCCACGCGGTTGACGCGGGTCACCAGCCGGCACTCGTCGGCCACCGAGACCGGGGTCGGTCCGAACGGGATCGCCACCGACTCGCCCTCGACCCAATAACAGACCGTGCCCGCGGGCACCACGTCGCTAGCATCGGAATCGAGCTGCGCGGGGACCGGCAGTCGGAAATAGACCTCGTCGCCCCAGCGGTGCGCCGTCGCCTCGGCCGGCAGCGCGGCGGCGATGGCCGCGGCCGTGTCTCCGGCATCGAGCTCGATCCGCACCGATCCGTGCGGCCAACTCAGGCGGATGCGCATGGCGCGTCTCCAACAGGCTGGTAATGCCTCCAAATCTAGTCAAGCCGCCGAGTGGCCGCCATAACGCACTGCCCATCCAGTGCCTGCTAGACTCGGTTGACGTCTACAAACCACGCCAGCCTTGGCAAGGAGGCCACGATGGGCTCCGTGTCCCGACATCTGTTCGCCGTCGCCACTGCGCTGCTGCTCGCTCGCGGGGCCAGCGCGGCGGAGTGCCCCGATCTCTACGACCAGGCGCGCAAGACCCGCGAGACCGGGGTCAGCGCGGCCGCGGCCGAGCGCTGCGGCGCCCTGGCCAAGCAGGGCGATGCCACTGGGCGCTACCTTTTCGGTCTGCTCAAGATCGACGGCATCGGCACGCCAGCCGACCCCGAGGCTGGGGTCAAGCTGGTCGTGGAGGCGGCCGAGGGTGGCCTACCTGAGGCCCAGGCGCGCCTGGGACGCATGTACCTGCGCGGCGAGGCGGTGAAGAACGACCCCGCCACCGCGGCGACCTGGTTCGAACGTGCCGCGCAGGGCGGCGACCCGCTCGCGCAGTACGAACTCGGGCAACTGCGCTACAAGGGTCTGGGTATCGAGGCGGACACCAGCGAGGCGTACAAGTGGTTCAGCGCCGCAGCGCACAATTTCGCCCGCGCAGGCAACCTGCCACGCCAGAAACTCGCCGAGCGTAAGCGCGACACCGTCGCCGCCGGACTCGGCGGCGCGGAACGCGAACAGGCCGAGGCCTGGCTTGCAGCACAGCCCGGATTACTCAAATAGACTGACATCGGTCAGCAAGTCGGGCCAGGAACCTGCTGTCTGAAGGTGTTTTCTTCAATGTACGCGCCACTTTGACTATTATTTGCAGAGGGTCCGTCAACAAAAGAAAACCATGGGCTTCCGGTGCCCGCAACGTGCGCCCACCGCCCCCTGGATGAAGGAACTGCCCAGGTCATGATCGAAACCATCTCCGTACTGCGGCTCACGGTGCCTACCATCCCGGCCGATGCCGAGTCGCTGAAGACCGACCCGGCGAAAATCTCGGCCTGGATCGAGTCCCTGCCGCTGGCCAACGTCGAGGAGGCCGCCACCAGCATGCGCGACGCACTGGAGCGCATGAACCGCAGTCCGATCGATACCCAGATCCGCTACCGGATCATGGAACAGATGCGTGGCAAGGCGCTCGGCATCGACAAGGCGATGAAGAAACAGCGCGAGAAGACCGCGTTCCAGCCTAGCGAGCGCAACCGCCACCTCGCCGCGCTGCACGGCGGGCTCCTCGAGGAGATCGCGCACGCCTACAAGAGAATCCTGGTCGACCTGCTGTCCCAGGGTGACCCGTCACGGGTGCCGCAGGCGATGATCGTCACCGCGCACCGGGTCATCGAGGCGTTGACCCACGAGCTGCTCGAGTCCTATGTCGCCTACTCCCCTGAACCGGAACATATCTGGGGTGAAGTGCACCGCATCTACCGCTTCGCGAGTCAGGCGAAAATCCACCTGACCCAGATCCCCAGCGGAGACGGGAGCAGCAATGAGAAGGAGAGCATCGACCACGTCTACCGGCAGATGATCCTGCTCTACCTGGCCAACCCGTATCACCTGATGCAGGGCGAGATCTACACCCTGTTCGGCGAGATCGATCACTGGATCGACGGCTGCAAGCTGACCCCGATCCCGAGCGGCCAGCAGGTCGCCGGCGTGCTCTACATCGACCCCGATCAGGACCAGCCGCCGATGTACGCGCCGGCGAACCGACCGGCCAAGCCACTCAACGGCGTGAGCATCGACGTCGCGGCGGCCAGCGCACTGGTCAGCGCGCCCATCGAGACCCTCGAGCAGAAACGTAAGAACCAGAAGAAGGGATTGGCGCTGATCGATCGCATGCGGCGCGACATGCTGCAGCGCCTGAAGCACGCCTGGGAGGCGCGCCGCGAGCGCACCGCGGAGCGGCTCAACGTCTTCGAGCCCGTCGAGGTGATGGTCGGACTCGGCTGCTCACACCACTTCATCAGCGGTGAGGGCGAGTTCGCCCCAGAGAAGATCGAATTGAAGGTGGCCGGCGGCGGCAGCGGTGACAGCGGCCTGTCCCTCGGGCTGATGAACGAGAACCAGACCCAGTGGTCGACGAACACGGGGGCGCAGCTCGGCACGCGCAGCTCCGTGTTCGGCGGCGGCGACCTCGGCGGCGCCGACATGTGGGACTCGGTCTACGAGACGCGCCAGGACACCGTGGAGCGCACCAAGAGCTTCGACGAACAGTTCCGGCAGAAATTCAACACCGCGACCTGGCAACAGTTCGACGTCAGCGAAGGCGGCATCTCGCTGTCGCTCGGCGACACGACGCAGGAGAAGATCCGCGTCGGTGAGATCATCGGCTACCGCACCGCCCCGGGCGAGCCGTGGGCAATCGGCTCGGTGCGCTGGATGCAGTTCCTGAAGGGCCGCGGGCTGAGCATCGGCGTGCGCAAGATGACCACGAACTCGACCGCGATCGGCGGCCGGGCGGTCGAGGGCACCGGCGCCGGGGGCGAGTACTTCCGCATGCTGCTGACCGCGCCGCTCGACGACCCGGCCCAAGCGTCGCTGCTCGCGCCGGCGGCGATCTTCGACGTCGGCACCAAGATCCTCGTCGTGCTCGGCGACGAGGTGCGCTACCTGCGCTTGACTGAGCTGCAGGAGACGACCCGCAGCTTCTCGCGCTTCGGCTTCGAGGCGGCCGACAAGCCGAAAATCAAGACCCCGCTGACCCCGCCGAGCACCCTGTCACCGTTCTAGGCTGTCGGCCTGCGGTCCTCAGCCGCCTACGAGGGGTGACTGCGGCACGGCCGGCTCACTCTTCGAGCAGCTGAGCGGCCTGCTCGATGAAGCGCTTCTGCTTCGCCTCGGATTCGATGTGCTGCGCCAGGTTGTCACACAGCGTCCGGATGCTGGTACTGGAGGCGGCATGCCGCTTGATGACGACCTTGGCGATCGGGCCGATCTGCTCCGTCAGGAGCGTTTCGATGGCCGCCAGGTGAACGCTGGATAGAGCCGGACTGTCCTGCGCGACGTCCGTCGCTGCCGTCGGTTCCTTTCCAACAGCCGGGGTGCCGCCACCACGCTCCACGACACTGAAGAAGTAGTCGCGAAAGGTGCGCCTGTCGGTCGCGTCGTCGATCATGTCGCAGAGAAAGACCGACAGCCCCTCGACGTCGGCGGCACTCCGCACCCCTTTCTGCACCAGTACGCCTGCAATCGGACCGACGTGCTGGGCGTATTTCGTCTCGATCTCCCGCAGGGTCACCTGCGGGATGGCGACCGACTTAGGTGTGTCCGCTACGGGCTCATCACGCGTATCGGAAACGTCCTGCTGCTGGCTCGGCGCCATGTCGAGCAGGGCCTGCGCCTCGTACCCCTCCGCCACCTCGAAGACGTTGTGCTCACGGCCGTGCTTGTCGGGCCGGACACCGATCGAGCGGAACATGTTCATGTGATCGGTGGTTAGGAAGGCCACGATGTCGTGGAACGCGCTGGAAACCAGTATCTGCCCTGGCGTGGCGAAACCGAGCACGCGCTGCGCCGCGTTGATCCCGTCTCCGATCACGTTGCGCTGCTGGTTGATGTCGGTGACGACCCTGACCGGGCCGATGTTGATGCCCATACAGAGCTGGTAGCCCATGGGAATCTGCTCGGGGTGCTGCGCCTGACGGTTGCGCACGACCAGCGCCACCTGCAGCGCGATCTCGGGATTGGTGAGGAAGCAGATCGCCGCACCATCACCGGTGTCGATCGCGATCCGCTCATGCTGCGGGATCGGCTTGATCGCCGCGGACAACAGCGAGGTGAAATGCTCCTTGATGGCGTGCTGGTGTTCGACCGAGTGCTTCGAGTAGCCGACGATATCCAGGAACAGGATGCTGGCGATGAACGGCTTGTGGCTCGGCTCGAACATCGGTCAGCCGGTCATTCGTTCAGCATCTTCATCGCCTGCTGCAGGCTCCGGCGCATGCGATTGAATGAGCTCGCCAGCACACCGATCTCGTCCTTCTGGTGCTCGTCGAACTCCGGCAGGCTCATGTCACCGGTACTGATCTTGTCCGCGTGCTCCGACATCTGCGTCACCGGCTTGATGATCAGACGCCCGAGCAGGAAGTTGACCACGACGAATACCACCACGAACACCGTGATCAGCGAGGCGACGAAACTGGTGAACGACTGGTTGGCGGCCTCGATCGCGATGTCCATCGGCACGGTGACGATCTGCGCCCCAACGGTCTCACCCAGCTGCCAGTTGAAGCCGTTCGAGTTGCCGTATTTCGCGATCATCGTCTCGGGCGCGACATCCGGCGTGCTGTGGCACAGCAGGCAGGCGCCGTCCTTGATCGTGATCGGGCGTGCGAGGTACAGCGACTTGCCGGTCGCGGAGTCGCGGATCCCGGAAATCTCCTCACGCTCCGGGTGATTGCGGAAGGTGTTGACGATATCCGCCTCCCACTCCACGGCCCGGTCGCGCGGGTTCGTCGGGTTGAGCGTGGCCTCCTTGTAGGTGTACTCGGGGTAGAGCTCGCGCAGTCTGTTGAACGTCTCGGTCGCCGAGTAGGCAGGCACGGACTGCGGCAGGAACTCGCGCATCATCTGCATTTCGAGATGCGGCCGGATCTGCTGCACCGTGTAGGTGCGAATGGCCGAGGCCGCGCCCATCATGACGCCCGCCTTCTGCTCAACCGACTCGACCGCCTTGTCCTGCAGCAGCTGGTACGACATGTACCCCGAGATCAGCAGGCCGGCCAGGAAGACCAGGATGATCACCAGGCTGAATCGCTGTCGAATGCCCATCGGCGTACCCTCTATTTAGCCTTGGCCGGCGCAGGCTTGGAACTGCGGAAGGGCCTGGTTGAAACCGTCTAGCGTCAGACGGGTCTCATGCGTGCCGGTCTCGGGCCAGGTAGGCCAGAACCTGAGCTGGACCCTGACCGCCGCGCCACGCTTGAAAGAGGCGATCAGTTCATCGCGCGCCTGGGTGAAATGGAGCTTGTTGCGCCCTTCCAGTTCGCTGGAGAGTACCAGCGGGAAGGTCGGCAGTCGCGACAACTGCTCGAGCGCGGCCTCCTTTTGCTGCCCGGCATCGAGGTAGGACCGCGCCCCCTGCCACCTCTCCCCGAGCTCCACCAGCTGCTGCTCGGCGGCGGCGTTTTCCCCGTCGAGCCGGGCCGCGTTGATCGGATTGCGTGCGTAATCCTGAAACCACTTGTGGCCACGAACCCGTTCGCGCTCCTCCTCGACCGCCGCGATCTCCGCCTCCAGGGCCTCGAGGTCGATCGACGCGAAGTTGGCAAACTTCACCAGATCGGTCTCGGCGTCACGCAACAGCCTCCGCGCTTCGGGAGCATCGGCCTCGACCTGGAGCCCGGTGTCTGCCTGACCGGTGTCGAGCGGCGCCTTGCTCTGCAGGTGGATCCCGGTCGGCGTGACATGCAGCTGGATGCTGGTCTCCTGGTACCCGTCGAACATGGTCGCTTTTGCCGAGCTCAACCTGCACTTGTCGGCGCCGCCGTTGCCGCAAGTCCAGCCCGCATCCTCGGCATCTTTCCCGTGCACGGCCTGGTTCTGAAACATGCCAACGGCCAGGAGCGCGCCAGCCAGCCGCCTCGAGGTCGAGATTGGACGCTTCATGTAGCCATGGTCGATCGCCAAACGTTCATGCACCCCATTCAGGCACACGCCCAAAAATCGAGTATATGCATGACTTCCGGTCCTGAACCGGCTATTTAGCAAACAGTTGATGTATCCCATAGCGAAGGTGCCGGGATTCTTCAGGCCGCGTCACACTGATGGCCGTCACGCAGCCAGTGACTTCGAACGCAGCTTCACACGGGCCGTTACCTAGCAGGCAGGTGACCAGAACCTCGTGATAACGACGACGGCTTGTGTGTGACAAGGCGCTGGACGTGCGCTAGAATGGAATCGAAGTATTATTATAACTTATTGTATTTAATGTAATTGCGGGTGTAGTTCAATGGTAGAACTGCAGCTTCCCAAGCTGCTAACGTGGGTTCGATTCCCATCACCCGCTCCAATTTCCCGCCTCGTTCAGCCGCCCGCTCCCAGCCAGGGATCGCGGGTCACGGCCACCCCGACCACGTAGCCGAAAGCCGCCAGCGAACCGCACCAGGCCGCTCCGGCCAGGGGCCCGGGCAGCCAGCACCGCAGCGCCGCGATGCCCAGCACGATGTGCAGCAGCAGGCCGACCAGCTTGGCGGTCAGCCACGGGGCAACGAACGGGTACTGGCGCAGCATCAGCGCCAGGCCAATGCCGGCCAGCAGCAGCAAGGTGTCGTTGATGTGGGGCACCACCCGCGCCCAGGAGGTGCGACTGAGTGGCGATGCGCGCCACTGCCACCAGCCACGCAGGACGAACAGCCCAAGACTGAGGCTCACGCAGGTGATGTGCAGGGCACGCACCAGCAGATAGGCCTCGGCGCCCATGGGCGAGGACCCTTCGGCTCAGAGCGCCTCGGAGATGGTCAGCTCGATGCGCTGGTCCCGACCGATGCGCACGCCGGCCACACCGCCCTGGAGATCGCCGGGCTGTGGCGTGGCGTCGCCGGACTTTGAGATGCGCGCGCCGACATTCACCTCGGGAAAGGCCGACAGCCGGAAGTTGGGCGCCATCGCCTGGCTGTCGTCGAGGGTGACGGTCAGCGGCAGCTCGCCGGCCTGGCGGCGCACGATCGCCAGCGGCATGCGCGGCCCCTGTGCGGCGCGCGCGAAGACGAACAGCGTGTCGCCCGGCGCCACCCGGTCGCCGAGCGCCGGGTCGAGGGTCACGGCCACTTCGAGTGCCGTGCCAGCTGACGCCACCGCTGGTGCCGTGACCGCTGGAGCCTGAGGCGCGCTGGGCGTACTGGCGGCCTGCCCCTCGCCGACCACCTGCGAGACGGTCACGCGCACCGCGCTGTCCGCGCCGACCAGGACGCCGTCGACGCGCCCTTCGAGGTCGCCCGGCTGGGGCGTGGCGTCGCCGGAGCGCGAAACCCTGGCGCCAACGCTCACCTCGCTGAAATTCGAGAGCTTCAGGCTCGGCATCATTGCCTGGCTGTCGTCGAGGGTCACGGTCACCGGGAAGGCCCCTGCTGCCTGGCGTACGATCGCCAGCGGCATCCGTGGCCCACTGGCAGCGCGCGCGAACACGAACAGCGTGTCGCCTGCAGCGAGGCGCTCGGCGAGCCCCGGATCCAGGTCGACCGTCACCTCAAGCGTTGCGTTCGCCGCTGCCGGGATGCCACCGCCCGCCGATGCGACCGCGCTGCCGCCCACGGCGTTGCGCGCCTGCGCCATGTAGTCGACCAGCAGCTGGCGGTTCGGATGGCCCTCCGGGATCACGCTGCTCAGGCGCTGCCAGTAGTCGAGCGCAGCGGCGAATTCGCCGCGCTGGAACGCGGCGATGCCGGCGAGCCAGAGCCCCTTCTCATGCATAGGCTGCATCGCCAGCACCTGCTCGACCAGGTCCAACGGATCGCCGAGCAGTTGCCCGTCGTTGGCCATCGCCAGCGCCTCGGCGTAATCGGCAAGCAGGTCGGGCTGCTCGCCGGCGATGCGTAGCGCCTGGGCGAACGCCTGGGCGGCGTCGGCGTAGCGCTGCGTGGTGAGCAACGAGCGGCCGAGCATCTGCCACCCCTCGAGGTCGTTCGGGTCCTGCTGCAGGCGATCGGCCAACTGCTGGACCATCTGCTCGACGTTGGCCATGTCGTGCGCTTGCTGCTGCGCCTGGGCCAGCTGGGACTGTCCCTCGTCGGTCAGCAGATGCGACTCGCCGAGCTGCAGGTAGAGACCGATCGCGAGCAGCGGCACCAGCAGCGCGACCACCGGCACGGCGAGCCGGCCGCGCGGCTTGAGCGTGGCCTGCGTCTCGCCTTCGCCCACCTCGTCGAGCAGCTCGCGCTGCAGTTCGCGCCGGGCCGCCTCGAACTGTGCCTCGCTCAGCGTCCCCTCGGCGCGCTCGTTCTCGAGCTCCTTGAGCTGGTCGTGGAACACGGCGATGTTGAGCTTGTCCCGCTCGACGCCACCGTCACGGCCACCGCTGGTCAGTGCCGGCAGCAGCAGGGAGAGGGCCACGAGCAGCATCGCCGCGGCCAGCAGCCAGAAGAGGATGGTCATGGGCGCGGCTCTTTGGCGGACGCGTCGTCGAGCAGCGTGTCGAGCCGGGCCTGTTCCTCGGCACTGAGCGCGTCGTCGGTGGCCGTTGCGGCCACCCGCGTACGGATGAAGCGAATCAGGAACACCAGCCCGATGCCGATCAGCAGGAACGGGCCGGCCCAGAGCAGTGCAGTGGTGGTGGTGACCGGGGGCTTGTAGAGCACGAAGTCACCGTAGCGATCGACCAGGAACGTCACGATCTGCTCGTCGTTCTGGCCAGCCTTGATCATCTCGTAGACCTCGCGGCGCAGGTCCTGGGCCAGCTCGGCGTTGGAGTCGCCGATCGACTGGTTCTGACACACCAGGCAGCGCAACTGGCCGGAGAGCGTCTTGAAACGCGCCTCCTGTTCCGGCGAATCGAAGGTGAAGCTCTCGATGGCCGCGTGCCCGAGGCCGGTGACGGCGAGCAGCAGGACCAGCAGCAGGCCTGGAAACGGACGGTGTGTCATCCCTGTTCACTCCGTAGTTGCGCGATCAGCGGTTCGAACTTCTTATGCCATACCTCGCGGGTCACCGGGCCGGGGAAGCGCATGCGAATCTTGCCCTGCTTGTCGACGACGAAGGTCTCGGGCACCCCGTAAACGCCCCAATCGATGCCGACCCGCCCCTCGTAATCGAAGGCGCTGGCCACGTAGGGATCGCCGAGCTGACTGAGCCAGCGCAGCGCGTCGGCACGCTCGTCCTTGTAGTTCAGGCCGTAGATCGGGATCTCGTTGCGCTGCGCGAGCTCCATGAAGAACGGGTGCTCGACACGGCACGAGACGCACCAGCTGGCCCAGACGTTGAACAGCGACACCTGGCCGACGAAGTTCGGCGTACCGATGGTCTCGTCGGGCTTGTGCAGGCTCGGCAGCTCGAACTGCGGCGCCGGCTTGTCGATCAGCGCCGAGGGCAATTCGCGCGGGTTGTACTCGCCGGTGGTCATCTGGTTGAGCACGAACCAGAACAGCCCAGCCATGGCGAGGAAGATCCCGAGCGGGATCAGGAAGCGCGCCTTCACCGTTCAGCCCCCCGCGCTGGCCGTCGCGCCGGACACCGGCGCCTCGGCACGCTGCTTCACGGCCAACCGGTAGCGGCGGTCGGACGCCGCGAGCATGCCACCGAGACCCATCAAGGTCGCGCCGAACCAGAGCCAGAAGATGAACGGCTTGTGGTAGATGCGCACCGCCCAGGCACCGTCACCGAGCGGTTCGCCCATGGCGACGAACAGGTCGCGGAACAGGCCGCCGTCGATGCCCGCCTCGGTCATCGGCATGGTCTGCACGCGGTAGATGCGCTTCTCGGGATTGAGCTTGGCGATCACGTCGCCGTCACCGGCGGAAACCGTGAAGTGGCCGAAGCTGGAAGCGTAGTTGGGGCCCTGCACCTCGTCGACGCTGTCGAAGGTGAAGGTGTAGCCGGCGAGCTCGAGGCTGTCACCCGGGGCCATGCGCACGTCACGCTCGGTACTGTAGGCGCTGGTCAGCACGATGCCGACGGTCACGACCGCCAACCCGGTGTGCGCCGTGGTCATGCCCCAGTAGCTGCGTGACACGCCGCGCAGGCCACGCGCACTGCGTGCACGGCGCCCGAGGTCCACGGCGATGCCGCCGACCACCCAGCACGCCAGGGCCACGCCGAGGCCCACGCCGGGCGTCACCGCGCCGTAGGCGACCAGCGGCAGCAGCACGCCGGCGACGACGCAGACCGCGAGCACGAAACGGAAGCGGCGCACCTGGGTGGCGACGTCGTCCTGCTTCCAGCGCAGCTGCGGACCGAAGCCGAGGATGAACAGCAGCGGCGCCATCAGCGGTACGAACACCGCGTTGAAGTAGGGTGGGCCGACCGAGATCTTGCCGAGGTCGAACGCGTCGAGCACCAGCGGGTAGAGCGTACCGAGCAGCACCGCGCCCATCGCCACCACCAGCAGGACGTTCCCGGACAGCATCACCGTCTCGCGCGAGAAGAGCTGGAAGTGGCCGGTGCTCTTGACCCCCGGCGCGCGCCACGCGTAGAGCGTCAGCGAGCCACCGACGACCAGCAGCAGGAAGGCGAGGATGAAGACCCCTCGCGCGGGATCGCTGGCGAATGCGTGCACCGAGGTCAACACGCCGGAGCGCACCAGGAAGGTGCCGAGCAGGCTCAGCGAGAAAGCGAAGATCGCCAGCAGCACCGTCCAGTTCTTGAAGGTGTTGCGCTTCTCCGAGACCGCCAGCGAGTGGATCAGCGCGGTACCGACCAGCCACGGCATGAACGAGGCGTTCTCGACCGGGTCCCAGAACCACCAGC